>CAYTTD010000147.1:0-5583 GCA_964440595.1 uncultured Gaiellales bacterium | reverse complement strand
GGTCTCGCCACTCGCGCTAACCAGATCAACACACTCCTCCACTGCACTGAGCATGCCAAGACCAAGCACATCAATCTTTAGGAAGCCCGCGTCAGCGCAGCTGTCTTTATCCCACTGCACCATCTGCCTGCCTGGCATGGCTGTCGGCTGAATTGGAACCAGATCACTCAACGGATCCGTGCTGACAACAACTCCACCTGAGTGTTGCATCATCTGTCTGGGTAGCCCCATGATCTCTGGCACCATCTGTCTGAATGCCTGCCATGTTGGGGCATTTGAGTCTGTGGCAGCATCGAAAGATGTCCAGAACTCTTCACCGCGGGTACCCGACGTCGCTCGGGCAATACGATCGAGCTCCGTCTGTGGCAATCCCAATGCGTTGCCAACGTCACGAATGGCCCCTCTGCGCTTCCACGTGGCGTGCGCGCACACCATCGCTACGTGGCGATTGCCCCACTTCTCAACCACACGACGCAGAAGCTCGTGTCGTATGTCTCGGGGGAAGTCAAGATCAATGTCGGGTACGCTTGACAGCTCCTCATTCAGGAACCTGCCAAGCGTCAGGTTGGTTGCGAGCGGATCAACATGTGACAGGCCGGTGAGGTAGCAGATGATCGACTCAACGCTTGAGCCACGTCCTCGCCCTGGTGGGTTGAGCGAGCGCGCGTGCGCATCTCCACGAACTACCCTTGCCGCATCCCGGGCAAGCTCCATGACCTCATGGTGAAGAAGAAAAAATCCGGCAAGGCCATGACGCTCAACCAATCCGAGCTCACTCTGCAGACGCGAACGTGCCTCCTCTGCCTCAGCTCCCTTGTACCTATCGGCGAGCGCCGCGCCGCAAATATGCGCAAGCTCACTTATCGCCGTGTCATTGCTGCCGCGTTCGTTTGGATACCGGTACCCAAGGTCACTGGTCAGCGTGAACTCGATCATGTCAGCGATCTCAACGCTTGCGCTGATGGGCGCATGACCAATTACGGGAACTGCCATGGCCGCACGCTGCTCTGGCGTCTGCATGGCAAGGGCGAGGTTACCTGCGCGCTCTGCCTCACAGGCATCAACCGTCACGCCAAGGCGCCTGGCAACCAGAAGCTCACGCAGGCGCGCACGAGTAACATTGTGCGCGTGAACGTTGCCTGTCAGCACAGCTCTGAGCGAGCTTCTTTCTGCAATGCGAATAAGCTGCCTTGCCAGGTGATGCTGGCCCCGCTGCAGGTTCAGCTGAACCTCAACAAATGTTCTCTCAGCTCCAAAGGCGTCAACGATCTGCATGAGCGTTCGGTTGATCTGTGCCTCCGAATCTCCATCTGTGACCATCCGCGCAAGCAAGCCGTTGCCCGCACACCCCGTCAGACAGATCACGCCATCCGAGTGTTCCAGGAGCTGCGGCAATGTCACCAGAGGGTGCGGCCGCTCGTCGCTGCCAGGCAGAAACGTATGAGTACCTGGAGTCTTACCGGGATGCACGCTGCTCCACGTTGCGACCATCTCGTCCGCGCTGCGGGGCAGAAACTCCATCTGGCCTCCGCCCCAACGGTTCGAACGAGGCGCCCACGCTGCGGTTAGAAGGCGGCAGATGTTGCGATAGCCGTCACGGTTGGCAGCGAGGAGAGTTACGTGCCGCTCACAGCCTTCCCCGTCGTAGGCTGCAACGCTGATCTCAACACCGGTGATGGGCTTGATGCCATGAGTGTTGGCGGCCTGGGCAAACTCCATCGCTCCGGAGAGAGAGTTGTGATCCGTCAGCGCAAATGCGCCATACCCGAGATCGGCAGCACGCATCGCAAGCTCATCGGGGTGCGAAGCAGCATCCAGGTACGAGAAGCTGCTGTGAGCGTGAAGCTCAACATACTCGCTGCACATACCAGCACTCCCCTTGCAGGTCGTGGATCAGCACCAAGACTGCCCCTGACTCTGCCCGGCACTCCCGATAGATGCGCCTGACAGGCTCACTGGTCCACCAGAAGTCATCTCCCGCCAACTCATCGACGATACCTGTTACTTCAGCGTGTCTGTCACCGGGGCTCCCGCTACCACGACGGCTGGCACCTGAGCTCCACCAGATCTCAGCAGGCACGTTGTTTTCGTCCAGCCTCACCCTAGCTGGCATTGGTTGGTTGAGGCGCTTCACTACTGGCTGCCTCGTCTTCGAGCAACAAGGGCTCGTTGCCTCTCGATCAGGCGCGACTGTGGCGCTACCTCGATCACCTCAAGAACCGACTCGTCATCGCCGGTTGCGATCTGAACGTGCGACACGGCGCGCTCAGTAGCCCGCTCTGCTCTTGCCTTTACCGTGTCGATCAGAGAAGGCTGATCAGGATGCTTTGCCACGAACGATTCGAACCTTAACTCGACAGATGAAATAGGAGCCGTTGCAAGCGCCACAGCCTTTGCTGACACAGCCAGCCTGAGCTTCTCGGCGTCAGTCGTAGGCTCTCTCAGCGCCACATGCACGCTGCGTAGAATCTCATCACCACCGGCGCTGTTTTCAAATCCAACAATGAGAGTTAACGAGTGAGGTGCGTAAAGGCGAAAGCTCTCGTGAGATGCTGCCTGAAGAGTGAGGATTCTTACTGCTTCACCTAGAGCAATGTCGTTGGTGACAGGATCAGGGAAGCTCATACGCTCCACGTGATTTTCAATTGGGAGGACTGGCTGCATTGCAACCCGATCGATCCCGCGGGCATGCTGCCAGATCCTGATGCCCTCGTGCCCCAAGCGGTCGGCAACTGCGTCGAGAGGCAGGTCTGCCACGTCGCCAATGGTCTCGAGGCCAAGTGCGGCGAACAGCTCTGCGTGCCTTGCACTGAGCGGAAGCATTCCTGAGGGGAAACCAGCGAGCCACTCACGAGGCCCCTGCTCCTCACCGACCAGAACAAAGCTGTGAGGATTTGCGGTGCGCGCTGCAACCCAGGCGGTGAAGCGAGTGTCGGCAATACCTATTCGTAATTCACGCGCGCGAGGCACAGCCTGCAGTACTGCATCAACAATCCCCTCAGCTCCCCCATAGAGCAGCTTCAGCCCAGATCCATCAAACCATGCGACCTCCTGGTCTGAGACGTCAGCATCTGGCATCGTGACGTACCATGGCTCAACTGCAGCGCCAGCTGACTCAATGCGCCTCATGAACTTCTGCCAGGCATCTGAAACCCGCACTTCGTCGTAGACCACAAAGCTGGCATCATGGCATGCGCCCATGGCTCGGCTGACTGTCATGCCCCGGGTCACGCCAGCGTCACGGGCGCTCTCGCTCACGTCAAGGATCTGCTGCTGCTCAGGGCATACCAGCGCAACGGGATTACCTGAGCGCACACGGGCAGCATCAAGCACAGTTAGCGCAAAGCGTGGAAACCACACGCAGATAATCATGGGTTCGGGGGTGGATTGCATGCCTTCCATTCACCATAGCGGCTGCCGCGGCGCAAGCCAAGGGGGATGTTCGAGATATAAGCCAGTTCAAGCTTTTTGGGTTCAATTGGGCGTTGCAACGCTTACGTTCTTGCTGATACTGGTTGTCTTTTGGTTTTGGTTTGGTGTGTGTCTTTTGCAAGACACGCTTACCTGAGCATTCATCCTGATGCTCAGGTTTAACGCTGCTGATTCGCGTCCTGCAAATCAGAGTCCTGCTCCATACACACACCACACCAAAACCCAGTAGCAACCTGCACCCCCGTCATAGATCAGATTCTACTGCCCGAAAACCCGGATGACTGGTAGGTGTGGGGTGTTTGAGGCAGGCTGAGCCTGTCTCAAACACCCGAGTCGACTTCCGCCAAAATGGCGGAAGTAAGTACAAAACCAACAAGCGCTGCAACGACGATTAAAGACCACCATCGTGAACTTGCTAGAGGGTGGGGCCCTGAGTGTGATGAGGAAGACTCTTATTCGCAGGACGCGAATAAGCAGCGTAAAGCACGAGCGCAGGATGACGCTCGTGCAAGCGCGTCTTCCAACGCACACTCAGGGCCCCACCCTAAACACAAGTTAGTCGCCCTTACGAAGCCTGCCGACAATTCCCTGCGCGATGGCTGTACCAATCAGTGCGCCAGAAACGACATCGCTTGGGAAGTGCACGCCGGCATAAATGCGCGAGAGAGCAACTTCGGCTGCGAGCTTGTAGACGTCTTTGGCTTGGCCAGGGTTGACGAATGCGATGACGCGCGCAGCAGCGAATGCCGCACTTGCGTGACCGGAAGGATATGAGTCATTACCAGGCTTGCCGACTATTGGCACAATCCGTGGATCGACAATGTACGGACGCGAGCGACCATAGTGCTTCTTCAGCGCAAGGCTGGCTGCACCAGTTGCAGAAAGTGCTGCTGTAAGAAGCGCAGCGCCCAGAGCAGCCTGCTTGACTCCCTGCTCCTTCTTCACACGATCAAGCTGCCCTACCCAAAGCTTAACGAGTCCGTCGCGATCCATTCTGGCAGCCCACTCGTTGCCCTTTTCCGTGCGCTTTGACTGCACCTCGCGAAGCACTCGAAGCTCGGCCTTCTCAACGAAGCCACCAGACTTTGGCGGGTCACCTATCCGTAGCAATCCAGGTGAATCAATCCCTGGCAGAGAAAGCACAGGCAGCACGCCATCTGGAACTCCAGCAATGGAATGTGGTTCATACGGGGTAACGAAGGGGCGCTGCCTGGGTGGCGCAGGTGGTAAGACTGGCCTTTCCAGCGGTGCTTTGCCTGCCGAATAAACATCTGGCGATGCCGCCAACTTTGAAGCTGCGACCCTTACCTGGGATTCCGGCGCCAATACGATCCCAATCTGCATGATCAATCCCCTCCATAATCGTCAATTCTGCGTGCCACAAAATATCTGCCCGAATCCTTTCACATTTCAGGGAGCCCTGAGTGTATGCTACGGCCACGGCGCACTTGCATTGGGCGAGTCGTTGGTGCAAATGAATCTTGAATTCCGCAGGGAAGGATAAGCAATGATAAGCAGGGGATTTTCAGCATTTGTTTTCGTACTTGTAGCCGCCATGATCGCAACAGGCTGCGGGGGGCCAAACGAGTCAAAGGCTCTGGAGGATTCGCGCAAGCGTGAGGAGAACGAGGTTAGACTTGACGAAGGTTCATCAGAGTATGCGCTAGAGGAGCAGGGCGGCAAGGGCGCCAAGGAGACTGAGACTGAGGCCGCTGATGCAGAGAAAGATGCAGAGGCAAAGGATTCCGGCGACAAAATGGACGCTGGCGATGACAAGATGGCCAAGGAAGACGCAGGCAAAAAGGACGCCGACAAGAAAGACGCAGGCGATGATGCCAAGGAGTCAGAAGGCGAGGCCACCGAGCTTGATCCTGAAATGCGCTCAAAGTTCACATCAACTTGCGGTGGGTGTCATACGCTGGCCGATGCCGATGCTTCAGGCACGGTTGGCCCGAATCTTGGTGAGACAACGCTTGATGCAGCCGCGATTGAAGAGATTCTCAAGAATGGCAAGAATGCCATGCCTGCCGGTCTCGTCAGTGGAGATGAAGCTGCAATGGCCGAGTACGTGTTCGCCGCAGCTGCAGCGTCATAGCTAGGCTGCTGGCCCGTTGCCAATGCCGATGTTCAAAAGGTGGGCAACGGCTGCAA
>CAYTTD010000146.1:0-5621 GCA_964440595.1 uncultured Gaiellales bacterium | reverse complement strand
GAGCCGGTAACAAACCCGCGCGTGCGCACGGGTTAGGTTCGCTCGTCTCAGGCATGGCAGTTGGAATCGCCTGGACGCCGTGTATTGGCCCAGTGCTTGCAGCAATTCTCGCTATGGCAAGCAGCGAAGGTTCACCCTTCAAGGCTACGCTGTTACTGTTTTTCTATTCGGCTGGAATTGGCCTTCCAATGATGATGTTTGCTTTTGGCGCGACCCGGCTCAGCAGATTCAAGAATCTACTCATCGATAATGCAAACCCAATTCGAATTGTGTCTGGCATAGTCATGTTGATCGCTGGCTTCCTTATCGCAAGTGGACTATTTGCGATCTTTACTTCTCAACTAGCAAACCTTTTGACTCCAGCCCTCTGACTGGTCAGACGACAACTATCGTTATCGATGGTTTTCCGCCGGCTTCAGGCACTGTGTCCATCGTTGTAATCCTCGTTTGCTTTGCGAGACGTTCTGCTTCGCGAGCCAGAGATTTTGGTGCAAGGATGACTGAGGCGGCGTAACGGGTTCGGCTGTTGCCAACGTCACCAATTTGATACCCGTTCCCCTTCACCCTTTGTGCGACCCGTGCAGCCTCACCTATCTTGTGCCCTGCGTTCAAGACGTTGACGCTGATCTGTGCGGGCTTCAGGATCTGTGTTGGTTTGACTGCTGGCTCTTCCGCATCAGCACCAGCTTCATTTCCACCAGCTTCAAATGTTGCACCGGTTTGCACGGCTTTGCTCGTCGGAGGAGCAACTTTTGGTCCGGTCGTGCTCTTGATACCTTCGTTTTTGTCACCACCCCCCATGAGTGATGCAAACGCAACCAATAGAGCGATCAGAACAATACCTGCGCCCATAGCAACAAGGAGTGTGGCGTATTGGCTACGCCTAAGCCACTCTCGTGCGGCAACCACACCATTCGCGGTAGATTGCCTTAAGGCTTGAGCACGATCCTCACTTCCGATGGAACGTGATGCACGCTCGGCAGTTGCCTTCATTTTTTTGAGCACGTTTTCTGCTCCACCAGAAATTTTTGCGCGACCATTGCCAGCCTGATGCCTGGCGGCCCACTCTTCGAGCTCGCCACGCGATTCAACAATTGCAGCTTTGAAAGCCGGATCAAGATTGGCTGCCATAGCAACTGAATCGTTGAATGGGGTTATGCCAATCGTGGATGTGACCTGAGTAGACGTGTCCAGTTGACCGGTCTTAGCCGCATCGGCAGATGGGGACGGAATTACGATCGAGGATATGCGGCCGCCAGGTTGGGTCACAGCTGCCATCGGACCCGTATCGCCCGTTTCGGGTGAACCATCAAATCCCGGAAGTGGTTCAGTCATCGTAGGCATCGGAATTATCGCGCTAGCCAGAGATCGGCTTGCCACGCGCCTGTCCGAGCTGCTTCGCACAGCTTGAGAAAATGCCGCGTTCCCAACGGGTACGCCATCATTCGCATCATCATTTACCACAACGTGGTCACCACGTGTAGTACGGTCAAGAAGAGCCAGTGCTTCCTCACGTCCAATGCCGAATGTAGCTGCGTAAGTGACAGCTACAGCGATCATCTCGTGAATATCTTCAAAGGCGGATATTTCACCAGCTTCCAACGCACTTGCCGTTTCAAGTGACAAGCCAGCGGCTCTTGATGCGGCAACAAGTGACATCCCCCGCCATTCGCGTGCTGACTGAAGTGGCGACATGCGTATACCAACTACTGCATTCATTGGATTCCTCCCCTTTGGACTCCCAACTACAACTCCCCACTGACAAGGTTCTTCGGAAATGTGAAATCTCCTGCCGAAAATTTTCTCGGCAGACAATTGAACGATCTGGCGCCTGCCGTCGTTGGGTTTCGGGATGTTCTGTTGGGGCAGAAGCCAGAGCATGAATGAAAATGTGAAAGTGCTGTTGATTGGCTACGGAACCGTGGGCGAGGCGGTGCACAGGCTTCTTGTTGAACGCGAATCGGCTCTGCAGGCCCTGACTGGCTGCAGTATTGAAATTACTGGTGCCGTAGTAAGAGACATGAACAAAAATCGGGAGTGCCCGGCAGGAAGCAAGATTGAATTCTTTTCTGAATTTGAACGCGGTCTGGATACATCTCCTGACGTAGTGCTTGAACTTGCCGGAGGCGCAGACGCAGTAAAAGATTATGTTCTCGATGCTCTTTCGAGTGGTACGGGAGTAGTTACTGCGAACAAGCAGATGGTTGCGCGATACGCTACTGAATTAGATGCAGCAGCAACCGCTGGCCAATCACAACTGTATTTTGAAGCCAGCACATGCGCTGCGATTCCCATAATTGGTGCGCTGGAAGGTCCTTTGGCAACTTCGCAGATCAACCGGATCTACGGCATTCTTAATGGAACCACAAACTTCATTCTTACTTCGATGTTCGAGAGTGAAACTGACTTCGCAAGCGCACTCGCCATGGCACAGGATCTTGGCTACGCCGAAGCGGACCCGACAGAAGACGTAGAAGGAATCGATGCGGCAGCAAAACTGACGATCCTTGGTTCGCTTGCCTTCCACAGATCTATGCCAATCGATGACATTTCCGTTGAGGGGATCACCGCCATCACAGCTGACGACGTTTTGAACTCAATGACGCTCGGCGGCAGAATCAAATTGATTGGAATGGCAGACCGCAGCGGCGAAAAAGTGACATTGAACGTCGCCCCAATGCTGGTTCCCGGAGAGCATCCTTTAGCCCACGTCGGTGGTGCCACAAACGCGGTAGTAGTTGAAGGGGAACCATTTGATCGATTGGTATTTGAAGGTCCTGGTGCCGGTGGCGGCGCTACAGCTTCGGCTGTTGTTGGTGATCTGTTGCGCTTCATCAAAAACAGAAAGGTCAATCGTCCAGTAAACCGGTTCTCATCATTTGAGGAGGGCACGAATTCTTCAACAGCGGCACCTGATTGTAGGTGGTACGTGAGGCTAACCGTCGACGACCGTCCCGGCGTGCTGGCAGATGTAGCTGGAGTGTTGGCGGGTCAGGAAATCAGCATTGAACAAGTATTGCAACACCCACAACACGAAAGTTCAAACCAGGCGTCTCTGATGTTGGTAACTCATCCAACCACAAGGAAACATCTGGATGCGGCTTTGCAGGAAACATCATTTCATGATGCAACTGTATTGCGAATTCTTGAAGCGTGACAAAGGAGAATTCAACGATGCAATTGCAAAACGACCAGCGCCGGCACCAGAGTGAATCGCGAGGCCGAGGTGTGATCGCCAGATATCGCGACCTGCTCGACGTGACTGACGAAACACCCAACGTGACATTGGGAGAAGGTGGCACGCCACTGCTGCATGCAGAGCGACTTGGCCGCGAACTCGGCGTTGATCTACACCTGAAGCTTGAACTGTGTAATCCAACCGGAAGCTTCAAAGACCGTGGAATGTGTATGGCTGTTGCGCGCGCCGTTGAAGATGGCTCCCATACGTTGATCTGCGCTTCGACCGGCAACACTTCTGCTTCGGCAGCGGCATTTGCCGCCGCCGCGGGAATGCAGTGCGTTGTAGTAGTACCTGCGGGCAAGATAGCCGCAGGCAAACTGCTTCAGGCACAGATTGCCGGAGCACGCGTGATTTGCATTGACGGCAACTTCGATCAGGGGTTGGAGGCAGTTCGTGATCTGGCGAACCGACCTGGCTATGCACTTGTTAATTCAGTTAACCCATATCGAATCGAAGGACAAAAAACGGCGGCTTTCGAAGTATGTGAAGATCTGGGAAAGGCACCTGATTGGCTTTGCATACCTGTAGGCAATGCCGGAAATATTACATCGTATTGGCGCGGATTCAACGAGTGGAGGAACCTTGGACGCGTAGACACTCTTCCAAGATTGTTAGGTGTGCAAGCGGCAGGTGCGGCGCCTCTGGTACTGGGGCACGACGTCGAGAATCCAGAGACGATTGCGAGTGCAATACGGATCGTTAAGCCGGCACGCATAGATGAAGCACTAGTGGCAATCCAAGAAAGCAGTGGCAGCATTATTGCTCGAACCGATGAAGAACTACTTGAGGCATACAGGTTGATACCAGGCATGACAGGCGTGTTTTGCGAACCTGCATCAGCGATCTCTGTTGCTGGTTTGATTGAGGCGAGAGAGACAGGGCTGATACATGAAGGCGCAACCGTGGTTTGCGTGCTCACCGGCCATGGCCTCAAGGATCCTGATACTGGTTTGACGTGCGTAGATACAACGATCAACTCAGGCAGCACTGCAGATGAAATTGCTAACGCAATTGACGATGCGAGGTAACCGTAATGGGACGTAAGGTTGTTGTAGAGGCGCCGGCAAGTACTGCCAATATTGGTCCTGGCTTCGACAACGCGGCAATAGCGATTGACCTTTGGAATACGTTGACACTGGAGCCAGGCAGCGGCGTGGTTACCATTACTGGCGAGGGTGCAACCGAACTACCAACGGACCAAAGTAATCTCATAGTTTCGACATTTGCTAAAGCATCAAACCTGGATGGCAACCAATGGGACTTTAAAATTCATAATGAAGTTCCGATAGCTCGTGGTCTCGGTTCGAGCACGTCGGCTGCGGCGCTTGGCCTGCTCGCTGGCTGGGAAGTCACAGGGCGAAAATGGACAAATAATGATTTGTTCGCTGCGCTCAATGACATCGATGGTCATCCCGACAATGCCGCTGCTTGCGCATTTGGAGGCGTCACACTAATCGCAGGGGCAGCCGATGAAGTGCCGAAGGTAATTGAATTGCCTGTGCCAGTTTGGCTACAGGTATTGCTTGTTATTCCTGACTATAAGGTTGAGACAAGTTTGGCAAGATCGATACTTCCTCCTACCTACGAGCGAAGCGCGGTTGTTCGAGCAATAAGAAATGCTGGAAGTCTTTACGCCGCATTCATACAAAGTAACAGCGATCTGTTTGCAGAATGTGTTGAGCAGGACATTGTTCATGAACCATGGCGCCAAGGCCTCGTACCAGAACTTCACGTAGTAAGAGATTGCCTGGCCGACACCCAGTCGTATGGAGTAACGATCAGCGGCGCCGGACCAACCCTTGCGGTCTGGGCCCCGACAAGTTGTGACCTCGCAACGCTTCTAACCACACTGAAGGGATGCGAAGAACTTGCAGGTTGTCGATTATTACCAACCGTCTTCTCTGAAGGCGGCGCGAGTGGTCAAAGTTTCCACCAGTGAAACCCTTCAAACCATTTATGTTTACTGCAAGCGGGCTTGCCGTTGGCTCGTTCATGTCTCGGACTTCTCCTCACCATCCCTTTGTACCTTTTGCCGTCACCGACGCTTCCTTTTTCAAATGCACATTCCCCGGGCAGCCTAATATTCAATATCTTGTTGTTCGATGGTACGGTGACAGTTACAACGAAACCGAATAATCCTGGTCCACCGGTTTCGAGGCATACTATGTTCCGATGACCCTCATTTGCTTCAGGCTGATCCTCCAGTGCATCCGTCAAGCCCACCTTGGTATGACCTGAAACAGCGATGCCAGTCGTGTGTATTCCATGAACAACATAGACCACGTGATCGTACGTCGGACATCCAGCCGAATTCAATAATGCGGTGTCGGTATAGCGTAAACGCACCTCATCCCAAGTTGGATTCAATGGTTTGCGAGAT
>CAYTTD010000145.1:0-5625 GCA_964440595.1 uncultured Gaiellales bacterium | reverse complement strand
TATGGAGCAAGACTCTGATTCGCAGGGACGCGAATCAGCAGCGTAAAACCTGAGCGCTCGGATGATTCGCTCAGGTAAGCGTGTCTTGCAAAAGACACACACCACCCCAAACCAAAAAAATCCTAAAGTTTCCCGCTCAGGCGCCGACAATGGCTGCACCACCTGATTGAACAGGACCTGGGGAAACAGAGCAAGGGAGGCGCCAGCCAGAGACACAAACTGACCTAACCACGAATCAGCCTGCTGGCCCAAACCCACCCACCCCGTCAGTGCAGGCACCGGAAGATGGTCAGTCACGTGTTTATGGATCGGCGAACCAGATGTTGCATGAGGCAGGGGGAGCGATTCTCGCTTCATTCACCCTGAGGCGGATGCAACCGCACTGTACAGGTACTGATTCAACATGACACACACAGAAGGGGCTCCGGAAACTTTCCGGAGCCCCTTCTCATTTACCACCCGCTGCGGTACCTCTAAAAGGACCACTGCAGAATTTGTCTGACTCAGCCCTGGTGTGATGGCTTTGTTCGAGCCTTGACGATCTCATCAGCGGCTGCCAATGCCTTTGCTACGTCCACGCGACCGAAGCCGTAGTCGTAGTCGTAGCCAGCAGGGCCAAGGTCAACTGTGCCGCGCTGCAGCGCCAGTTACATCTCCTCGTGAGTGAGATCCTTGTACTTGCTCAGCATCAGCGCTGCGACGCCTGATACGCCAGGTGTGGCCATCGAAGTGCCGGAAAGGACCTTGGTCCCACCACCAGGTACCGTCGAGTTGATCTTGTGGCCAGGAGCGCTAACGTCAGGCTTGCGATCGCTGCCAGCATCTGACTTGATTGGGCTCGGACCGCGACTTGAGAAGCCTGCAACGGCGTCCTTGTCGTCGGTAGCACCAATCGTGATGCTCTCAGGGTATGAGCCTGGTGCACCAACTGAGCCGCGCCGCGGGCCGCTGTTACCTGCTGCAACGATCGGCTCGATGCCAGCTGCTACATAGCTCTTCCAGATCTTGCGGAAAACATCCAGCTTGCCGTTTGTGGTACCCCATGAGTTGTTGACGATGTCGGGAGCCTTTGATGGATCAGGATTTGCACCATTTTCGTCGCGCGGTGCAAGCATCCACTCGAGACCCTTCGTCACGCTTTCAATCGTGCCGCCGCCACTTGCAGACAGGATCTTCGTTGCGATGATCTGAGCATCTGGTGCCATTCCGTAGACGTGGTCGGCTGTTGATCCGACGACGGTACCCGCCACGTGCGTGCCGTGGTAGTGATCGTCATAGGCATCCTTTCGACCATTCACTGCGTCGAAGAAGTTATATGAGTGGTTGACGGTGCCGTCTGCTCCAGCGCCGCGGTACTTGCTGGCAAGAGCTGGATGCTTGACATCAACACCGGTGTCGATGATGCCAACGACTACGCCCTTACCTGTGTAACCCTGCTTCCATACCTCTGGAACATTCATTTTGGTGATGTTCCACTCAACTTCCTGACCATTGATGTTTGTCGTAGGAAGCGGTGTCATTGCGGCGCCATTCAGTGCATCCTCGAAAGGAACCAGCTGAACCTCGCGATTGCGGATGATCCTGCCCATGCCCTCAACCTTGTTTAGCAGCGGCCATGCCTCTGCTGCGCGGGCCTCAGGTACGTCAAAGATCACCGTATTGGTAAGTGGGTTGACCTCGTAGGTCTTGATAAGGCCAGCCGCCTTGAGCGCGTCAAGGGTTGGGGCTGCCTGGTTCATGATGTTCTGGTTGACCCTGCGCAGCTCTGCTGCAACTGCGAGCTTGCGGTCGCCGCCACGTGGCATGAGACTGGGGCGCTCGAAGTTCGGATCTACATTCAACTGACCGATGTACGTTCGAAGACCTGGTGCTCGATCGACAACCTTACCTACGGTTAACTCGTTACTCATTCTGGTAGCCCTCCCTGGCTGACTTGTTTGCGATTCGGATCGTAACAGCGGCGGTATTCACGGTGCGGCAGTTCAATCGTGCCGCCGCACCGCTACCTCCCGCAATTACTTGGAAAAAAGCTGCTCGGCAAATGCCAGAGCTTTTACTGCGTCAATGCGCCCCGCGCCTGTGTTGTTATCCCTGCCCGGTGCGTCAATATCTACGGCGCTGCCGGCAAGAACGGTTCGCATCTGCTCTGCGGTCATCTGTGGGAATCGCTCAAGCAGGAGAGCGGCAATACCGGCAGCGGCCGGAGTAGCCATTGATGTGCCAGACATCGAAACGTAGCCGTTACCTGACTTACCTGCTGACACGACACTCACGCCTGGCGCAGTGAAGTCTGGCTTTGGCAGTGGCTTTCCGTCTGCTCCGTTGATCGGGTTAGGACCGCGGCTTGAGAAAGAGGCTACCTTGTCATTCTGGTCTGAGGCTCCGATGGTCAGGCCGTTCTTGTAAGAGCCTGGCGCTCCAATCGTGCCACCTCGAGGCCCGCTGTTGCCTGCGGCAACCACGGGAATGATTCCAGCGGCTTCAAACGCGTCCCAGGCATTTACGTAACTTAGAGACTTGCCGTTGCTGCTTCCCCAAGAATTGCTGACGATGTCAGGAGCCTTGGACGGGTCAGGATTTTCGCCATTGGCATCGGTTGGGGCAAGCATCCAGCTCAATCCACGGAGGATTGTGGCCGTACTTCCGCTGCCGCCAGATGTAAACACTTTGGTGGCAATGAACTTTGCGCCTGGCGCAACGCCAATTTGCCTGTCCGCGGTGCCACCAGTTGACGTGCCGGCGACGTGCGAGCCGTGGTTATGGTCGTCATAAGCTTCTTTCTTGCCATTGACCGCGTCGAAGAAGTTGTATGAGTGGTCGAATGTGCCGTCTTCCCTGGTGCCGCGATAGTGGCTCTTAAGCGCCTCATGAGCTACGTTGGCACCCGTGTCGACAAGCCCAACTACAACGCCTGCGCCAGTTACTCCCTGGGCCCATGCAGACGGAGCCTGAACCTTTGCAACGTTGTACTCAGGTCCACCCGCAGCCTCAACAGTTTGCGCCACAACAACATCGTCGAGTTGGATCTTTCGATCTCGAACAATGCGACCAAGCTCCTCCACACCGCGAACCGCATCCCACGCTGCTCCGGACTTGCACTCCACTGTGTTAATTACCACAGCTCCGGTGCCAGGTAGCATTTCCCAACTGTCAACCAGGCCATCCGACTTGAGCTTCTCGAGCTTGGGTAGCAAAGTAGCACCGACTGCTGCTTCCGCTGCAGTCATTGCGTGCCAAGCCAGCGACTTTCTGGTTCCTCGGTCACCCGCGGCAAGCGCTGGTGCAAAGTCTGGCTTAACGTCCAATTCGGCGATATAAGTGCGCACGCCTGGCGCAGAGTTGACAAAAGTCATATTCGTGACCATCCCTGGTAGTTTTTTTGAACCGTCGGGAAGTCAGCATCTTTACTGAGTAATCGTTCACCCAACGGGTCGCGTCATGTCCCTTGAAGCGACCTGAGGAGTATAAACAAACTCAGCAGGTGAACGACGACCCGCAGCCGCAAGTGCCGGTCGCATTTGGGTTCTCTATCGAAAAGCCCTTGCCAGAGAGCCCATCCTGGTAGTCGACCTGGGCGCCGCCAAGGTAGTTGAGGCTCATCTCGTCGACAAAAACCCGAACGCCGTCGTGCTCGATGACGACATCATCGTCATGTTGCTCATTGTCAAACCCCATGGCGTACTGAAAGCCAGAACACCCACCACCGGTCACCGCTATGCGTAGCGCCTGATTCTGATCCTCCTCCTCAGAGAGAAGAGCCTTGATCTTTGCGCTAGCCGCGTCAGTGATTGTAAGGGTTGAACCTGTTTTTGCTGTTGCTGTCTCGCCAGTTGCCATGATGACTGCTCCTTGACTCAGTATCTACAATGCACATTATGCCGTAACCGGAGCAGGCAATGCCCAGGGTATACCAACTAATATCGAAAGTTTGACCAAACTGTTTCTGGCTTTCGCATCGTGCTAGAGTCGCGGGCGTATGACAATACATCGGCATGAGAATATGATCGACCGCGCATCGTGCGCTGCATTTGTGGTTGACATTCAGGAGGCGTTCAGGCCGCACATTGCGGATTTCGACAACCTTGTCCGGTCGACTACTCTGCTGTTGAGCGCTCTCAGGATGCTGGACGTGCCCGTTGCGTACAGCGAACAGTATCCAAAGGGCCTCGGGTCGACGATCCCAGAGATCGGAGAGATTCTCAAGGGTGCTCCGTGCTTTGAAAAGCTTGAGATCTCATCTCGGGCAGCGGCTGGATGGGAAGAATTGCCAGAATCCATTACGGGCGCGCGCCAAATCATCATTGCGGGGATTGAGGCGCACGTTTGCGTCAGCCAGACTGTTCACGATCTGGTTGCGGCGGGTGTGCAGGTTCATGTACCGGCCGATGCTGTTGCGTCACGCGATGCCTGGCAGAAGAGAATTGCCTTGAAGCGGCTTGAAGCAGTTGGCGCCGTGGTCACCACGGTGGAGATGATTCTTTTTGAAATTCTGGAAACCGCAGGTACAGGTGACTTCAAAGCCGTGCAGAAGTTAATAAAGCAACACGATGCTGGACTTCAGATTGAAACGGCGAGCAAGGCGGAGGAGGTGATGCGCGGATGATGGCAGAATGGGTACCTGTGCTGGCGTTTTTAGCCATTGCTTTCATGATTCCTGCGGGGATGGTCACACTTGGATTCGTGTTCGGTTCTCGTCGAAGACGCCGAGACGTTTTTGGCAATCGGATGATTGCCTTTGAGTCGGGCGTGTCAACTGGCCACGCAGGTCGGCAGCGCTTTCCCGTTGATTTTTACCTTACTGCAATGCTATTCATCATCTTTGATATCGAGATGGTGTTTCTGTTTCCGCTTGGAGCGATCATCGATCAACTTGGCACCTTCGGGCTGATCGAACTTCTTATCTTTATTGGGATTCTCGTAGTCGGTTATGTGTATGTCTGGGGCCGTGGCGCCCTGGAGTGGGAGTAGGCGCGCTGTGGGTGAAAAAAAAGGCAACGTCAATTGGGTTGATCCGCATGCATCTTTTCGTCGAGGTGACATCACTCGTCGGGAGTTGATTCAGGTTGATCCGAACATGTTCGCCAATCCCATGAAGGAGTGGACGCCTGAGGAGATGGAGAAACATGTGCTTCTAACGACCGTTGATAAGGCGGTTAATTGGGCGCAGGCAAACTCCATTTGGCCTGCAGTGTTCGGGCTCGCTTGCTGCGCCATCGAGAAGATGAGCGTTGTGAGCCCCCGTTACGACCTTGCGAGATTCGGCGCAGAGGTTTTCAGAGCGTCACCTCGACAGTCGGACCTCTTGGTTGTATCGGGTCGCCTTTCTCAGAAGATGGCTCCAGCGATCAGGCAGATCTACGATCAGATGCTCGGGCCGAAATGGGTTATTGCCATGGGGGCTTGCGCATCGAGCGGCGGCATGTTTGCCAACTATGCAGTTGTGCAGGGCGTTCACAAGGTGTTGCCCGTCGATATCCATGTACCTGGGTGTCCGCCCCGACCTGAACAGCTTATGCACGGCTTCATAGAGCTTCAAAAGAAGATTAAGCGAGGCGATCGGCCAGCGTACCTTGATGAAGTAGGTGTGGGCGCGTGAAGAATGGCATGGAAAAGATGTTTGCTGGC
>CAYTTD010000144.1:0-5648 GCA_964440595.1 uncultured Gaiellales bacterium | reverse complement strand
GAAGTAATCTGAGGCGCCCAATCCTGGAATAACAAGCCCGGGTAATCCTGTGGGAAGCTCGCCAACAACCGCAACGCCAAGACTCTCAAGTCCGAACGCCTTTACACTGGCGCCAGTTAGAACAATCATGAAGAGAGCAGCAGGTAATCCTGGAGTAAAAAGACGACCGAGCAATACGGCAGCCAACGTGGCAATTCCCAAAATTGTCGACGCAGCCGACGCTGTTGTAAGCGCGTTTGTAAGTTCCCCCATCTGCCGCCAAAGCGGTGACGTGTCAAACGGGTCGGCGCCAAGCAACCTTGGCATCTGGGATATGGAAACAGATACTGCCACCCCAGCAAGGTAGCCCACAAAGACAGTCCTTGATACCAGCTGAGCCAGGATACCCGCATGAAGGGCGCTGCCCACAAGGCAAACCAGTCCGATCATCAGGGATAGTGCAGCGGCGGCTTCGACGGGGCTGTGACCTTGAGCAACGACTGGAGCAATCGCTGCGGCAACAATTCCAGACAGCGCCGCCTCGGCGCCGACGACCGCCTGAGGGGTGCTGGCGATCAATCCAAAAACGATGACCGGTACTATCGATGTATACAACCCATACACGGCAGGTAGTCCTGCCAGCTCTGCAAATGCAATGCCGAGTGGTAGCACCAGTGCCGCGACCGTGATTGCGGCAACCAGATCATCGCGGAGCCAGCGCGACTTATATCCGCGCAAGGGGCGAGGCACTATGCGACTTAGGGTCGAGCCTGTGCCGGAATGTTCCAGCAAGTAGTCGTCGTGTGCAAGTTCGATCATCTTGTGATTGTTCACTCGCGTAAGTTTACGCCTATGAATCAAGGACCGGCCTCTTTGCGCTTCTCTGTGTGCTATCGTCAGCGGCTCTTACCGTGGAAATGGATGGGGGCTTTGATGGCTATTACCAACTGCCTTTGGTTCGATACTGAGGCTGATGAAGCAGCGAACTTTTATGCGCGGGTTTTTCGAGGCGGCAAGGTGAACGGCGAAATGGTTTACGGTGAAGCCACCAAGGCTGTTACCGAAAAGCCGGTTGGCAGCACGATGGCAGTCACCTTCGAAATCGAGGGCCAGTCTTTTCTTGCGCTCAATGGTGGCACGAAGTTCTCGTTCAATCAGGCAGTGTCATTCATGGTGTACCGCGACACGCAGGAAGAGATCGATGAGCTGTGGGATGCGCTGACATCAAAAGGTGGCACAGAATCGCAATGCGGCTGGTGTAGCGACCGATTTGGTGTGTCGTGGCAGGTGCTACCCAGTGGAATGATGAACTGGACGGCCGGGCCGGATCCTGCCGGACGAGAGCGCGCCATCAAGGCAATGCTTACGATGCGGAAGATCAATATTGCAGAAATCAAAGCCGCCTACGAGGGAGAAGCCGTACCCGGTTGATCCAGCAGTTCGGGTGGCATTGCCTTGGGGCCGTCAGGATACACGTGAGCGAGTTTTTCGGCGCTCATCTCAAGCGAGTTTGCGGGCTCGGATGGTGCGCCCACTACCAGCCATAGTGCATCTTCGTTTGTGTCGTTGAATACTTGCCTGACGACGTCATGCTCAATGTGCAAACTCGACATGGGTTCAAGTGTAAGTACGTTATCTCCAATCCGAATTCTTCCGGTACCTGACAAGACCAGGTAGAGCTCGTTGGTAACAATATGGCGATGCCTGGTCGATGCCTGGCCAGGGGTCAATCGCCATAGGCGAGCGCCCATCGTTGTCGCTCCGTGCTGTGCAGCAAGATCAGTGTTTTCAACTCTCATCTGGTTTGATGGTCGCCAGAAAGCATCCTCGGCCCTGATGACCGTGTAACCATTGTTTGTACCCATGTTGCCCCTTTTTTGCGTTTTAGTTGGCACTGAGTAAGGTTTGAACCGCCTCAACCAGCGGCAAAGGTAGAAAGCTGGCGCCAACCTGTTTGGCAATCTTCTCATTTGCTGCGCTACCGGCAAGGTGAAGTTCAACGCCCGACTTTGAAATGCTGGACAGCAATTTTCGATCATCAGCGCCCGGCTGATTCGCTGTCATGCCAAGGATCAGATGTGATGGCGAAACACGCTCGCAAACACCGACCAGCTCATCAGAAGGGGTGTCTGCCCCTATCCACATGATGCGCCACCCGGCATCGTGGAGAAGTATTCCCAATGCCAGTAATGCAATGTCGTGCTGATCACCGCTCACCGAGGCGAGCACTGCCAGTGGGCCTACGCCTGAGTCCCAGCCTCTCGCCGTGCTCCACAACCTTCCACGAATAATGTTGCTCGCGAAGTGCTCGTGCGAAACCGTAGCCGTTCCCTCAACGTACTTGTCGCCAATGATCTTGAGAGCGCGAAGTGCCACACTGTTGATTGTTCCAGCAACACCGAACATCTCAAATGCCTGATCAAGAACCATGTTCGCGCGAACTGCATTAAAAGCCAGGCATGAAGAAACCAGGTCGTCGGTCAACTGGCCAGGCAGGTGACCCGCTTCGGAGGGGTGACCGTCAGGTTCGCTCGTCCACTTTCCGAGGTCTCCCTGATCGGCGATACGCTTGACTTCGCTTACTGCCTGGCTTGCCGAAAGCCCAGAGGCAATGCGTCTCTGAATCTCCTTCAATGCAAGGGCGTCGCTTTCGCAATACAGTCGGTAGCCCGTCTCGGTGCGGTTCGGCATTGGGAATCCGTACCGTCTTTCCCAACCGCGGATTGTAGGCACAGGTATTCCGGTTCGGGAAGATAATGCACCTATTCTTAACCGTGGCAGCTCGATGTCGGCTTCTGCGCTCATGAATCCTTCTCAGATCAAGAAATACATTAAAACTCTATTCAAAGTATGCCACAACCACTTGAGATGCGCCAACATTTGCCGATAAACTGTATGCAAAACCTATTCAAACTGCATTCGTGTTTGCGTTGAAGTTGCGGTTCATCGGGAAGAGAGTTGATCATGATCGTAGCAATTACAGGGGTCACGGGAACAATTGGCAGGTTGCTTGCCGAATATCTTGCAGCCCGCGGCCACACTGTCGTGCCGGTTCTCCGATCGCGTATTTCTGACGAGGCGCGGCGTCCCGAGTCATGGGGCGCGGAGCCCATATATTGGAATCCAGACCTGGCTACGATTGATCTCGAGCAGCTTGCAAAAGTTGACGCCGTAGTTCACCTTGCGGGAGAGCCCATTGCGTCAGACAAGCTGTTTCCACCATCGCGCTGGACCAAAAACAAGCGTCAGCGCATCCTTGACAGCCGTGTGCAGGGCACCGAGCTTATGGCAAAGGCTCTCGCGGAAACAGGGGACGAGAGCAAGGTGCTGATCTGTGCTTCGGCCATTGGTTATTACGGTGATCGAGGTAATGACATGCTCGATGAGGATGCAAAACCGGGATCTGGATTTCTGTCTGAAGTAGTTCAGAAGTGGGAAGAGGCAACGCAACCTGCCGTAGATGCCGGCATGCGAGTTGTCAATATGAGGATAGGCGTAGTGGTTACGCCACAAGGCGGTGCGCTAAGGCAATTGTTGGGGGTTGCAAAGCTTGGGGCTGGGGGGCCGCTCGGAACTGGTCGGCAGTGGTGGAGCTGGGTGGGAATCAACGACGTGGTGGGTGCATTTGAACACGCACTGTCAAGTCAGGAGCTGGCTGGCCCAGTAAACGTAGTTGCCCCGAGTCCGGTGACGATGAATGAGTTTGCGCGCACACTTGGCAGGGTGATTCGCAGGCCAGCAGTCTTGCGCGCGCCAGCTTTCGCGCTCAGGGCTGTGCTGGGGCGTGAGCTGGCAAACGAGCTACTCCTCGCATCGACACGGGTGTCGCCAGCCAGGCTTCAGCAGAGTGGCTATGAATTCCTGAATAATGATCTGGAGGAGTTGCTGCGCGAGCAACTCGGAGCCTACGGTGCTGTCAGGTATGAATATCAATCTTGAAATGTTTAAAGGAGCCTTTGGCCTCGGAGTTGCAGGCAACTTCGCTGGGCATCTTGAGCAGGCGGGTGAAGATTCAGACTTCAAAAACGTAGCGGCTGAAGGCTCAATGCCCAAGGGGATATTTCCGTGGTATGTACCGGGTTCGGCTACGTTTCTTGGTGCATTTCCGCTGTCAAGTAACGCCCTTGCGATACCAGCATCAGCCAATCTCGACAAGCCGCGAATTCAGATCGAACCTGAAGTTGGGGTCTATTGCGATGTAACCCGCAGCCCTGAAGGTGAGGTGGTAGATCTTCATCCCCGATGGGTGGCGGCGTTTGATGATTGTTCACATCGGCGCCCTGGTGCCAACAAGATCAGCGAGAAAAAGAACTGGGGTCGGGATTCAAAAGGCGTTGCTGCTACCGTTATTCCCATCGAGAGTATTGAGCGGTCTGGCCCGCTCGGGGCGATGAGGCTTTCCTGTTGGCTACGCCGCGGTGGTGAGGTGCATGCTTACGGCGTTGACAGTGAAGTTGCGTCATACACCTTGTTCGGCGACGCCCTCATTGAGTGGCTGGTTGATCGTCTAAACAATCAGCGCGAATCTGTCAGTACACCGCTTGAGGATGTTGGCGCGCTGTTGAGGAAGTCTGGTGCTGACAGTGTGCTGATCGGCATTGGCGCTACCAGGTACGAGCCGTACGGCGAAAGCACGTTCGTGGAGGAGGGCGACGACGCCGTAGTTGTGCTCTATGACTCAGCCTTTCACCCGCCAGAGCTTGTTGAGGATTGCGTAAGCAGAGGAGTTGAGCACGAGCTGTTGGGGGCTTCGGTGCTAACGCGCAAGGCGTATCGTCTACCTTTGCACTACAGTGTCAATCCCGCTGAATGAGTTCACGAACGATGCTCCAAATGCCTGTGACGGTGTGAAGGCTCCAGGCTCAACTTTCCCCGATGCGAGCTTCCCGGCAACTCGACAGACAGCTTCGGCGGTAAAAGTGTATCCATCAGGTGTCACCATCGTGCCGGTTGCCTCCACGCCTTCATCGTTTGCAACTCTGGCCCACAGCTCGCAGCGCCCTCTTGCGCGCTGTTCAGTGCTCGGCCCGCCGGATCTGCCTGCGAAAAGACGTGTCGAAGCCTGGACCACTGCTCGCGCACCTGGCACTTTGAAAAGATTTGTTGCCAATGACTGTGCTCGCTGCATTGGTTTAGTAAGAGCCGCGTAAGTCGTAATATCAGGTGTGCCAATCGAGTAGAAGGCGGTAGCGATGTCGCCCCACGATATCGCTACGACTTGGCTTTCGCGGCTTGGAAATTTGACGTCTAATTCAAGCTCCGTATCTGGCACGTCCGTAAAGATGCCGCCGCGTCGACACTGCGCTGGTGCTCCCACGAACATTGCAGCAGTGCGGGCAGTGCCACGGCTGACACCTATGTTGGTGAAGAAAGCCAGCTCAGCTGAGGTTGCGTTGGGCACTTCTTTTGCAAGTGTTGCAAGGAGGCAATCGGATGGAATTACGTCCCACCCCGAGCCTGGTAGCAGGGTGGTGTTCTGCTCTCGTGCGTTGTCACCGCGGCGCATCACCGCGTCAAGCGTTGCAAATTCTCCAGCGATATCAAGGTAGTTTGTTGACGTCTGTAAGCACGCATCAACCATTGGTTCGCACGTCAAGGTAAAAGGGCCGGCGCAATGTGCAACCGTTGATATGCCCGCGAACGCGTCGCGCAGCGCGGCAAGGGCATTG
>CAYTTD010000143.1:0-5660 GCA_964440595.1 uncultured Gaiellales bacterium | reverse complement strand
CTGTGCGCCCTACCACAAAGATGTCGCCCATAGCATTGACTTCGACGTCGGCAGCTTGATCATCGCCATCGACATTAATCTCTAGTTTGCCGCCCATTCCAAAGGAGGAGTTCAATGCGCCAGCGGAATCCATATTGACAATAAAGAAATCTTTGTTGCTTGCTCCACTGACGCTCCCAACCGCAAAGATGTTGCCGGCGGCCGAAATATCCAGGTCGAGAAAGCTTTGCTGCCCTGCACTGCCAACGGTTTGTGTACCCCCGAGGCCAGCTCCAAAGGCACAGAACGTGCCGTTAGGCTGCAAACACGTCACGAACCCGTCGCTGTCGCTACCGTTATTTGTCTCTCCTGCAACGAAGATCTCTTTGCCTGCCATGCCACCAGCGTCATGCAGCTTGACCGCCCAAGCCTTGTCGTCCGCGGTGGGATTGAAGTCGAGGAACTTGATTCCGTCTCCGTCAAAGGTGGCGTCAAGAGTGCCATTGACGTTATAGCGAGCGACGTAAGCGGTTGCGGTATTGCCTGGTGTCACAAACCCTGTTGTGACCACCTTGCCATTTTCGTTCGCGTTCGACGATCCTCTGTAGACCTCCGCGTCTGCTGCGAAATCGTCTCCGGGCTGCAGGTTTGTCAACACTTTGCCATCGCCTGAGAAGCTGGTGTCGATGGCAAGGTTATAGCTGAGTGCCAGCATGGAAAAATTTCCCCTCGCCCCAAGACCGCTGCGCCCTGCGACGATGATACGGTCATCAGCAACATTGCCGACGGTGCCTCTGTCATCAAAGCCGATTGCTCGCGCGTCGTCTTCAATGCCAACATCAATCCCGGTTGGCCCGGTGTCACCCGAAAGGATTCCCGCACCGCTCAGCTTGGCCACCGCGTAGTTTGGCTCGCTAACGACGTCGTTCTTGCGACCTGCCAAGAAGATGTCGCCGACGCTATTGAGCTTGATGGCATTGATCCTCGCGATATTAGCGATCAAAATTTTCCCCGAGGAACCATTGAAAGAGGTGGAGAGAGTGAAGGGTGTCGATGCGGTGTCCCACTTCACAACCAGGCCACCGACACCTGATTCGCCGGCTAAAATAATGTTGTCTGAACCATCAACTGCTACCGCCCAACCCTGATCGTTGCTTGGGGATGCACTGTGAATAGCAGAGTTGTCAAATGCTCCAATTGAGCTAAAGCGAGCGACGAGGCAATCATCCCCGCCGCCATTGTTATTGCTGCCACCAAGGACAATTCTCCCCTGGCTATCAATCGCCATGCTGTATGCCTTGTCATGACCGGCATTGATGCTTTTCTGAACCTTGCCAGCCCCGGCGCCAAATGAGGCGTCGTAAGCTCCAGTAGACGTGAATTTTGCGAGCATCAGATCGGCGCTTGGGGCTCCAGAAGGGTCGGTGAAACCGCCGACTAGTATGGCCCCGCCGTTTGTAACTGCTATCCCATAAACGTGGTCAGCAGAGGAATTGAACCCGTCTTCGACCAATTTTCCATCGCCGGAAAAAGTACCATCGAGCGTGCCGTCTGCGTTGTAGCGCGCTACAGCGATGTTTTGATTGCCTGTACCAAATCCGGTGCCGCCACCAACAACGATCTTTGAGCCGTCAAACGCAACTGCCGTAGCGACGTCCGCACTCGTGCCCATGTCAGTTATCTGAATACCATCGCCCGAAAACGTGGAGTCGAGCGTGCCGTCGGGATTGTAGCGGGTTACAGCAAAATCTCCTTTGCCATTCTGGGCAGAAGAACCCACCACGACCATCTTGCCGTCTGGCTGAATTGCCATAGTCATGCCTTCGTCAATGCTACCTCCACCGAAACCGCCGGCAACACCACCGTTGCCAAAGGAGGCATCCAGGGCCGCGTTTGCGACTGGAGTCCCTAGCCACAGCGTCGTAGCCAGGCACAAACACAGAAGCAACAGGGATGCTGACAGGTAGCCAATAACTTTTCTTTTCAGTGTTGAATCGATCGGCTCTACCCGTAACCCAATCATGCTTCCCCCATTAAACGGTTCAATCAATCCTGCTACTCCCCCACTCTGCCCCATGTACCCAAAATCGATGCATGGGAGGACGCGTGCCCCACACACGCACTGCCCGCAAAGGTTCAGACACCGAGGATTACCGTAACTTGCGAGGCTTAGGCAAATGTCTGGATCCGCCGCTGATTAAACGCGTCTACGAATTGAAAGGCGCACAACCCAAATTCACCAACGCATCAACATTGCTGCGCGACTGAGGCCCGCGCCATAACCGGCAAAACAGATCAGATCACCTTCATTGATTCTGCCTGCGCGCGCGATCGCGTCTAACGTAAGGGGCACAGACCCCGCGCCTGTGTTACCAAAGCGATCGAGGGAGATCGCAACTTTTTCTGGCGCGATGCCAAGGAGTTTGCCCGCTGCCTCAATGATCCTGCCATTTGATTGATGGGGAACGAGCAGGTCGATGTCGGCGGGGGCGTAACCGGCTTCCGCACAGCACCGCTCCACCGACTCTGCCAAACCGGGCACCGCAAAATCGCGCACGGCGCGTCCATCCATGTGGAGCCATTGGCGGCCGTCTTCGAGCGCGTCCTTTGTTAGCGTCTCAGCAACTCCACCGCCGGGCACCCATAGTGACTTAAGTGCTGCTGAATCGGTTGAAGCCCAAAACGCCAGTGCGCCGCTGGCAGGCAACCCCGACGCGTTCTCAATAGGCCGCCGACCGAGAAGCACGGCCCCAGCACCGTCTCCGAATATCACGCGCGTGGCACGATCCGCAGGGTCGGTTTGCAGTGACCAGCAGTCGCCGCCGGCTACCAGCACGTGCCGCCAACCGGGAGCTGTTGCAAGCAGCGATGATCCAATGTGAAGAGCATGGATCCATCCGGCGCAGGCGGCGTCCAGATCAAATGCGCCGGCATCAGTGCGCATGCCAAGCCCACCGTGCACCATCACTGCTGCACCGGGCACAGGATGATCCGGCGTTGAGGTGGCACAGATCAGCAGATCAACTTCATTCTCACCGACGGCGGCAGCTTGCAGAGCCTTTCTACATGCCTGCACAACCAGGTGGCTCGTTGCAGCATCGCAACTCGCCCAACGACGCTCAGCAATACCGGTGCGCTCGGAAATCCAGCCTGCCTCGAGACTAAATTCTGCTTCCAGGTCAGCATTTGTTACTACGCGATCGGGCACTGCACTGCCGGTACCAACGATCCGAATCGGATTCAACGAAACACCGCCAGCGCGACCCTCACCCGTAACCACTCGTCACGGAGCCTTGCGACCATGTGCATCAAAGCACTCAAACGCCACCGGACAAACTTCCCGAGCAAGCTGCTCCACAGCTTCAGCGTAACAACGGATCTCGTACTGAGCGTGCTCCTGATTGCGCAGCGCGAGAAAGTGCATGAGCGATCGCAGGTTGCACCCCCACTTGAATCGCGAGAAGGTGCCAACTGGTAAAACCGTTCGGGCAAGCTCCTTTGCAACGCCCATCTCGAGCATGCGGTTGTACTCGTCAAACGCCGCCTGCTGAACGCGGGTCAAAGTGTCTATCACGTCGCTCGCAATGGCATCGTCGTCAATGCGCTCGAACCAGTACGCGCCGGGCTTACCTTCCTGCTTGCGAACGGCGTCGCGCTCAGGCACATAAAAGTCGTCGCGAATCACTGAGTAGCGGGCTGACTCCTCGTTGTAGGAGTGGCCGATGCGATGGCGGAAGTGCTCGCGAATTACAAAGATTGGCGCGCGAACATCAAAGCGAAAGGTTGGCGCCTCGAACGGCGTGCCGTGATGCTCGCGCATCAGAAAGTTGATCAGGCCGCGCTCGCGATCACCGAATTCCTGAGACTCCTGGTCAAACGATACGCGTGCCGAGTTGACAATGCTCAGGTCATCACCCGACCAAGCTTCGAGCACCACGTGGCCCTCGTTGAGAACATCGATTCTTTTCAGCTCCTGGAGCGGAGTAGCCGTTGGTGAAGTCATAACGACAAGATTACAACAGTCACAACTCGCACGAAGGCCGAATTTGAGGCACCGCCCCAACGCACTGCCATCTATTTCCAAGGTGATGCGGGTTCAACCAAACCCATCATCGGGGTAACATGTGCATTGAGCGCAAACGCGCATTACCGCATTATAGAGAGGCTAACCCGAAGATGCCGTCAGGTTTTTGGCAACAGACAAAGCGCTTTCTGGTTGGGGATGAATCTGCAGGGCGCATCGACCCGGCGAAAATTCACCTGAGCCAGGTTGGGGATGAGGTATTCAACGCAGGTGCAGCAGCAGCAACGGCAAACTGTGGCCCGGCAACCGTGATCATGGCGATTCGCCTTGTGGGAGCATCTGTGCCGGGTGAGGATCGCTTTGGTGGAGAGGATCTGGTTAAGCATGTGCGACTCCTTGCTACAGGTAACACCAACACTCTCACAGGCACCAACAACATCGAACTTCAGCGCGTGCTGGAGAAGGCAGGCCTGAAGTGGAAGATCGTGCGCGACGTCACCGCAGCACTTCGAGCAGTTACAGAAGGAACACCAGTAATACTTGCAGGCAACCCGACAGCCGCAGGGTGCTACACCGAACGATTTGACTACATTGATCTACGGCGCTGGGATTCAGGGCACTGGATTCTCGTCAGCAGGTGGAACCACGACTCGCGCACATTCACGGTCAATGATCCGCAGTCAGTGATCGGTCCGATTGAAGCAACCGCGAAAGAGTTAAAGGCGTTTGGCAACACGCCGGAGGGTAACTTTGCAATTCAGGTGTTGCGTTGACGCCACAAAAATTGAGCTTCAAGCCAAGGTCGGCTAGGTTCGAACAAACACGACCTCGCCCCTTTCGAGCGCAGCGACAACTCCGGGGAATTCTTTTGCAAAGTCATATTGACGGTTCCACAGAGAAGTATTGCTTCTCTTGATCAATCCGAATTGGTTCGGTATGCCGAGTTCATTAGACAGATCCACCACCAGGACCCCGCAGTCCTTCTTTGAAATCTCTGCCGCCTCCTCCGCCGCGCGGCCCACTGAACGCGCCTTAAGCCGAATCATCGCTGAATAGCCAGTGAGTGGGGCCAGCTGAGCGCTTGACCCGCCGCCATAACGAATGTTTTGAACGTTGTCGGCAATCCATTTTCTTGCGAATTTCTCAAAGCCATCGTTGCTCAGGTCGCTTGCAGATCGAACAAGAACCTTTGACCATTCGCCACTCTGTTTTCGCAGCTGAACAGCGCCAGAGCCCGGTGCGTAGATCGCCCTGACATCCTTATGCACCAAGGGCAGCTGGAATTGCTGTGTCTCTGGCATTGCAACAATGTGGGGAGTTCCCGATGCATCGCTCATTAGGGCAAACGACACCGAAGACTCTCCCGCGTCAATTCCAGTCAGGTAACGGACAGCTTCCGATAACGACTTCCCCGGCAACGGTTTTGTGAAGCCACCCAACACGTCAGAGTATTCGAACGGTTCTTTTACTCCACCCGGGACCTCTAAATGTAAAGCGGGCTGAACCTCCCATTCGATGGGCGTTCCCTCGCCGGGCGAAGACAGCACCTCTTCGAACTCAATCGCGATCTGTCGCTGGTCGCGCAACACCCTTCTCTGCTCTAACAGCTCTTCCCGTGCACCCCCAACGCTCTGCGCCTGTTCAGCGGCTGCCTCCC
>CAYTTD010000142.1:0-5686 GCA_964440595.1 uncultured Gaiellales bacterium | reverse complement strand
AGTGGAGCTAAAAGCCTGCTGGGTATCGACGATGACTCGCCGAAGCCCAGGGAGCATACCGGGTCTGGCTCAGGCTCATCGACCAGTAGAACTACGTTTGATCGAGAGTCATCGACTTCGGGAGCATCAGATTCATCCCGCCGCTATCGCGCTGCAAGCGCGAGCAGCTCACCGGTGACAACAACCCCTGTTGGGGATCTCAATCAAAGGCCATCAGCCAGCTCATTCATTGGCGAGATGCCATCCGCGCGCAGTGGAGATTCATCCAATTCTGCGCCAATTACAGCTTCCAATACAGCTGCGAACGCATCCGGAACAAACATCTCATCGGCAAGCAAAGCCACCGTGCGTCTATTTGATGCATCCAGACCCGACGCACAGGGGGGCGCAGGATTCATTGCCGAGGAGTCAGGCATGCCGGGCAAGGCTATGGTTTCACTCGACGGATCACAGGCAACGGCCGTCGCGCACACCAAGCAGGGGCTCGGCTGGCTCAAAACAACATTTGGCCGAGACGGGTTGGACGGTCAAGGTGGCTCAGTAGATGTAGTCATCAACGACACGGGTTCAGTGCGCGAAGACGGCAAGCCGATGTTTGAAGGTAACGGCGGATTTTATGCAACCCCCGATGCAAACGGAGAGTTGCGCGGAGCCGTCAGATGGGGCTCTGGCACGACCTATGATCACGCTAATGGTGGCAAGGTTGTACAAAGAGAGATGTTGACCTCTGACGACCTCACAATCCACGAAATGATGCACGGAATGATCTTTGAGGAAACCGGCAAACTTGGCGGTGAGGCGGATCAGGCAGGCGCTACCAATGAGGCGATTGCCGACGTACTCGCGGCATCTGCAACACGTGACTGGACGATGGGCGAAGGCATGTTCGCACCAGAAAGCGACTACAAGTCGCTGCGAAACATCGCAAACCCACACGACCCAACCGCTGTGCACGAGATCTATACAAGCATGAAAGAAGTGAACGATGCGAAGGCACAAGGTGGCCATGCTGAAGAGCACTACCAGTCTGGAGTGATATCGAACGCCGCTTACCGAATGCAAACGTCACTAGGTGGCGAACAGGGATGGCGCGCGGTTGAGACGATCTTCTACGATGCGGTTGATCAGAACAGGATCGGAGATTTCAGCTTCGCCTCCGTTGCGGAAGGATTGCGAGGCGCTGCTGCCGACCGGTGGGGTACCTCGAGCCGGGAGTATCAGGTAGTTGACAGGGAGCTGGGAGTCTCTGGCCTCTAGTATCAACCAAGACGGTTGAGCACCGTTGGCATCAAGTCGCGACGCGACGTCAAATGATCTTTTATCAACGCATCAAACGCAGGCTTGTCAACGACCAGCACAAACGAGTCAGTCATCGAGATAACAGAAGCCTGGCGCGCGCCCGTGAACAGCAACGCTGTCTCTCCAAAGAAATCCCCCTCAGTCAACTTCGCAACGGCAACGCCATCGCGAACCACGCCAAACGCCCCCTCAACAATCATGAAGAACTGCTCAGCATTGTCGCCCTGACTGATAACTACAGTCTTCTCGGGAACACGCTGTTCGTGACACGACATGGCAATTCGATCAATGACGTCGTCACCAACTCCCTGAAAAAGAGACATAGATGCCAGGAGTTGGCGTCTGCGTGATTTCACTTGCCTGCCGCGAAACGCGTCTACGTGTGGACTGATATAGCGTTCAAAGGTACCTGAATCAAAGCTGAGCACCTGTACCGGGCGTGACGGGCCCGCCCGCACCGTGGCATTACGCGATGCCCCCTCGAGGATTCCTACCTCACCAAACCAGTCCCCCGGCCCAAGGCGCGCCAGCCTCTCGGCCTTGCCTTCGGGATTACGCTTCGTCACATTAACATCGCCACTCTTGACGATAAAAAACCTGTCAGCCGAATCCCCCTCAACAACGATGTTTGACGCTGCCGGATAAGCCTCCTCGTGTGCCGCCTCTGCGATCATGCCAATGGTCCCCGCATCAAGCGACTGCAGCAGCTCAACAGACCGTAGAAACTGGGCACGGTCAGCCAGCATCGGAGTTCGCGGACGCCAAACCACCTGTTCAAACTGGGAGACAGGAGTACGATCAATCGGTCCCTCAGCTCCCGAAGACCCTTCGCCGGCTGAGCTATCAGTGGTGCCAATGTCCCGAAACTTCGAACGGGTAACGGCTGCATTTCTGACTATGTAATCCTCAAGCGCCCTGCTGAACTCAATCTCATCATCGATCATTCCTGCCTGTACCAGGTGCTCATAGAAACCGAGCAAATCGGATTGCGTCATTCCCTGAGGCGCTTCCAGCGAAGCAAGAACCCGGGCGCCATCGAACTGCCTGGCAACTTCAACCTGGGCCTCTGACAGCTCTATGACCTTGCCTGTCGAGGCGCGCGACATCTCAATAGATGCCCCCGATCGCCGGACCTTGACGTCATCCGCCAACCGAGGGCGATGCGAAATCAACTGAAAGTTGCTCGCAATGCGATCCCAGATCCCTGCTTTTCCCGAGGAGTCAGACACCGGACCTCAGGCCTCCTCCGAGAGAATAAGATCGAGACGCACAGGAGACGGGTGTGGGCGGCATGTACCGCAATAAACAGCATCCTCAACCACCAGAGCCTCAGTAGAACCAGCACTTCCAGACCATGCTGCTGCTACCCAGGGTAAAGTCTTGGCATGGGTGCGACACGTCGCGCGACCACAAAATCGACAGACGGCATTCGCAGCTTCAGAACAGGTCCAACACTCCATGGCAATGTTCTGCCCAAGATGATTCCATCCCAAAACAAAAATCTGTTAGTGTGCCCCATGTTTCGACCGACAGGCCGTCGGGAAGAAATCGAAAAAATCATTCCCCGGTAGCTCAATGGTAGAGCATTCGGCTGTTAACCGAAGGGCTGTTGGTTCGAATCCAACCCGGGGAGTATTTTGCTGGATAACAGCGTCACACCTCACTCGACGTATGTCGAAATACTACTTCGTTCGGGCTCCTTGTTCTCCAGCAAAATCCTCACCCGGGTACCCCCGGGGAGCTGGGGTGTGTAGGTGGCGCGCATGCCGCGTCGTTGCTCACTCGCAGTATTGAAACAGATACAGCTTCGTTCGCACTCCTTGCCTGCACACCACCTACACACCCCAGTTCTGTACCAGGGGCCATCAACCTCGAAAGTTTCCTGCTCTCGAACCGCACAACACCACTGGAAAATTTTGCTGGATAGCGGCGTGACAGCTCTGCCGGGAAACAGGTGGATGGTTTCAGGTGGTCGTTGCAACAACCGTTTGAAACCACACCAATTTTTCTCATGAGAAAGGCTCGCCGAGTTTGGGCGGTGCGTCGGCTGTGGGACGTAAATTAATTGCTCCCAAGGCGACTTTTGATCAAATACGAGATAAAACTCGACCTAGGACGAGGATAATTGCCAATCCGGTTCCATGACTAGCTTCCACGACAACGCACAGGATCGATAAGCAATCGACCGAAAACAAAGAACATGTTGCAATCACCGACTGAAACCGCCGTGCGTTTTTCCACATTTTGCGGAGTTTGGGTCATATAAACATCCAAAATTCGCTCGCGAGCCACTTTTTTGCGCATTTGCGCCCTGGTAAATCCATTCACCATGAAAAAAAGCGTCGTTCCAACGAAAGCATCACCCAATGGCCAGCAGCTCTCAAAGGCGAGCATCGCATCGCATTTTTGTACATTCAGTTACAAATTCTGTCATTTGTCCGCTAAAATGACAATTACAACTGAATTTGTCGAAAGGTAATCGAGGCCGTGAGAGCAACCGCAAAAATCTCAAAGGAAGGGCGCATACTCATACCTGCTGAACTGCGCAAGGAAGCTGACTTGCGAGCTGGCGATGAGGTAGTCATAACGTTTGCTGACGGTGCACTTCGATTGTCAACGAACCGGACGGCCATTGCGAGCATGCGAGCAAGGCTCGCAGAGTTACATTCACAGCAAGGTGAAGAAAAGGCGTACGGAGTAGATGAGTTCTTAAAGTGGCGACGCCAAGAAGCCAAGAGGGAGCTTTGAAGACTCTTTCACCCAACGGAGGATGGTTGCTTGACGCATCTGCGCTGATTGCTTCAATGGAGGGTGAATCCGGTTACGTGATAGCCGACGCGTGTATTAGTCAAGGCTCAGCTGTTAGCGCCATAAATCTGGCAGAAGTTCATCAGTACCTCATGCATTCCGGAATGGATACGGCAGAGGCACGTGATCGTCTGGATTCGTACCAATTGTTCGTCGTCCCTTTCGACCGTGAAATCGCACATGCGTGCGGCGCCCTTGAGATGGCTACACGAGATGTTGGACTTGGTATAGCTGACCGCGCATGCCTCGCGACCGCAGCAGTACATGGCTTCACTGCCGTAACGGCCGACCAGACATGGAAGACGATCAACGTTGGCATCCCAATAGAGTTCATCAGGTGAACGTGTATTGGTAGTTGTCTGTCAATAGCGTCGATATAATCTCGCTCATTCAAAAAACGCTGACTGTTTATTGACGGGAGGATAATCATGAGCGTGTATGGCCCCAACGCAAAACCGACACCACCCATATCGATGATGGTCAGGTTTTCCGCCCCACTTAGTTATGGTCGCGTCCAGGAATACGGAATCAAGGTGATTCAGCTGGCGACAAACGTTGGATCGCTGGAGGCGTCAAAGCTCAGTTATCTGAACCGCTCACCTGTTGGCGCAGTCAGCGAAACTTACCGCCTGAGTGATAGCTACTATGGAAGACCAGTTATTGATTCCATCGAGGCTCTGAGAACCGCCGTGAGAGAGCTTAAGCTCGACTCCAACAAAGGGAGCAATGATGCACTGCCACGCATGACTCCCAACCAGATGAGAATCTCGATTACCGAAACTCCCACCAGCGGCAGTAGCACCTGGACCTTCAACCTGGATGAGGCGCCGCAAGGCACACGGGATGCATTCGACGCCGCCGTCAATCTGATCAACCTGACCGCCCTCAACACCCGCCCAGAAAAAAGGTATTGGGCACACGTGCCAAACTGGGAAGAAGTCAGTGGCTACATTCCATCAAAAACATATAGACCCATACCAGGTGAACCCGGTCAAGCCCGACCATAAGAGCGCTAAAGCCTGCAACCCCATGCCCCCTAGAATCGATACAACGACACGGGACTTACATGTGGCAATCGTTTTTGCCAAAGGATAATCGATTTGGGAAGGACCCACCATGAAAGTTGGGACAAGTACAGTTGCAGCACTGGGGCTAACAGCAGGTGCAATTGCTGGTATCGGCTCCTATAACCTCAGCAAACCAAAAATTGATGGTCTTAAAGAAGACTGGGTCGTGGGCAGCGTGGCTCTTGCTACCGCAGTTCCAGCCATAATCGGCGGATCAAGTCTGATGAGCCCTATGACATCGGCTAGTCCAGTAGGCATGGGCAAAGCTGCTGGACTGTTAGGAGCCAGCGCAGTAGTAGGAGCACTCTTTGGAGTTGGCATCGCTGCAGCATCGCGATATGACGGCTTCAAAGACTAAGAGCCAAATCAGTAAGATCGAATAGCTTACGGGTTGGCGACCGGACCTGTCTGATCCAGCCGTCGCCACCAACCACTCATGATGCAAACGGCGGCGATAGCCACCAGGGGAAACCCTGCGAGGGAGGTTAAATGAGAGCCAAAGTTGCTTTCCC
>CAYTTD010000141.1:0-5691 GCA_964440595.1 uncultured Gaiellales bacterium | reverse complement strand
GATTGTCACTTCCAATGGGGGAGTGGAACAAAGATCTGTCTACCGTCGAAAGCATGAGCCTTCATTGGCAGAGGTGCGGATTAAAGCGATCCGACATCGTGGTGGCGATCGGGGGTGGAACGCTTCTCGACACCGCTGGATTTGCGGCATCAATATGGAAGCGAGGCGTCAGGTGGGTGGCGGTGCCCACCACCACACTTGCTCAGGTCGACGCCGCCATCGGCGGCAAGACAGGCATCAATTTTGGTGGTCAGAAGAATCAGATCGGGACGTTTCACGAGCCGTCACTGACACTGATTGATCCTCAGCTTACCGTTGCGTCAGGTCTTGCGGCGAACCATCCCGCAATAGCCGGTGGATTTTCTGAGCTCACCAAGACTCTGCTACTGGCTGGAGTTGATCCGACAGTTGATTCAGATGCATATGACCTGAGCCCATCCTCAATCGCGTTGTGTGCGATGTACAAGGAATCGATCACCATCAGCGATCCAGAAGACAAAGCAGGTATTCGTTCTCAGCTCAACCTGGGGCACACGGTTGCTCACGCAATTGAAGCCGAGACCCATTCCGCTTCAAGCCACGCACAGTCGGTTGCAATAGGACTACATTTTGCGCTGCGAGCGTCAGAGCGCTTACTTGGGTTTGACAAGGGCGTGACCAATACCGTAGTTCATATGCTTGAGCAGCAACGGTTGAGCACTACGACTGATATCGGCTGGACCAATATCGAGCGGCACTTGCACCATGACAAGAAGTTGGGTCAGAGTGGACTCGAGTGGGTTCTGATGAATGAGCCCGGGTCACCGTGCACGTTGGCAGCCGTTGACCCCGAAGTGCTTCGGGAAATCTGGGAAAAGCACATTCAGATTGATGCGCAAGACCCAGCGTCTGGCGCAGTGGAATCCGCAAATTTTTCTGATCCTCCACGGATCATGACGCTCTTTGGGGTGAACCTCGGTGCGCTCGGACATCGCTCTGCGGAGCACTATGGGTCCGCAACTCTTGGACAGTTGATTGAAGACATACGAGAGTATGCACAAGAGTCTGTCGCAAAGAACAGCGTGTTGGAATTCAGACAAACCGATGATCTTCGGCGGTTCATCGCGTGCATTCAAGAGGCTGTGCACGGGGGGTACTCGGCGCTGATTATCAATCCAGGCGCGTGGACTCACTACGAGTACGCTCTTCGTGACGCGGTTGAGGCTTTCAGCGGACTTGTAATTGAGGTACACCTGTCAGACATCAAGAGCCGGGAGGAGTGGCGGCGAACCAGTGTTCTCAGCGATGTTGTGGATCACACAATTATTGGTGAAGGGGCTGCAGGTTATCGGCGAGCATTTGGCATCGTCGCTGAACAGCAGAAAGGTATTATCAACGGCCATGACATCCACAGGTAGTACATTGGCGGTTAATCGCCAGGAGAGAATCGAAAAGGTCCAGCAGGTCACCAGGCAGAATAACTGGGACGCATTGTTGGTACTAAATGCGGCGGACATTCGCTGGTTGACCGGCATCAACAGCACCAACATGGCGATGGTTGTAAACGACAAAGAGGCAATGATCGTAACCGACTTTCGCTATGTTGCCGAGGCCGAGGCTCTTGGCACATTCGATGTGCGAAAGGTGAATCAGGCTCTGTATTCGGATTTGGGTCGCGTAATCGGCGACCTCATGATTCAAGGAGTCGTGGCATACTCACCGAGTGCTATTTCGCACCGCTCTTTTCTCTCCCTGACCGAAACCATTCCAGATGGCGTCACCCTCAGATCATCAGACAATGCGGTAGGCGTCTTACGCATGGTGAAGGACGCATCTGAGATTGAGATTCTCAAAAGGGCATCGGCACTTCTCGAGCCAGCTTACGCAGATGTTATGTCTCAAGGAATTGTTGGCCGCACGGAACGCGAGGTTGCGTGGCTGCTTGAACGGCACACGCGTGATGCCGGTGCTCAACACGCATCGTTTGACTTCATTGTGGCATCCGGTACCAATGGTGCATTTGCCCACCATACACCCGGTCCAGACGTAATTGGCCCAGGAACACTGGTAACGATAGATATGGGTGTCGTGGTCGACGGGTACTGCAGCGATTGCACTCGCACGTTTGCCACCGGAGACCTGCCAGATGAGCTTTCCACCATTTATGACGTTACCCTGCGCGCACAAAAGGCCGCTCTCGCCGCTGTGGGGCCAGGTGCCGTATGCAGCCACCTCGACTCGATCGCGCGCGACATAATCGATGCCGCCGGCTACGGAGACAAGTTTGGTCATTCTCTTGGACACGGAGTTGGAATCGACATTCATGAGGAGCCGCGTTTATCGCAACACAGCAACGTCGTGCTTGAACCGGGAATGGTTGTCACAGTTGAGCCGGGAATTTATCTGCCGGGCGTCGGCGGCGTACGCATTGAGGATCTGGTTGTAGTCACTGAAACCGGCCACGAAGTTCTTACTGGTTACACGAAAGAGCTTGTGACCGTAGGCTGAGGGTTAGAATAGCTCTCGACTCGTCGTGCAAAAAGATAAATGGGAGGTCTGCCCCGATGGCAGAGATGGTCGACACAAACAGCTTCAGAAACGGTATGCATATCCAGCTTGATGGTCATACCTGGCGAATAATGTGGTTTCAACACCACAAACCCGGCAAGGGTGGCGCCGTCATGCGCACGAAGCTGAAAAATCTTGATACCGGCTCAACGGTCGATAAGACTTTCCGTGCTGGCGAAAAGTTTCCCCGCGTTCATACAGAGACGCGTACCTCCCAGTACCTTTATAACGACGGAGAGTCATGGGTTTTCATGGATCCTGAAACGTTTGATCAGGTTTCGCTTGATGCAAAGGTGGTTGACGACGCTGCGCAGTGGTTGATGGACGGCATGAACGTTCAGCTTCTTTATCTGGATGATCAGGCCGCCGGAGTTCAGCTGCCCACGACAGTTGAGATGGTTGTGGTCGAGACACAGCCGGCGGTTCGCGGAGACACGGTTGGAAATGTTCAGAAGCCGGCTGTGCTCGAGAACGGCACCACAATCAACGTGCCTGCATTTGTAAACGAGGGCGATCGATTGAAGATCGATACACGCGACGGCACGTACCTGAGCAGAGTGTGAGTGCTGGTTTGAGCGAGGCATCAGCACAACCAGGGCGGCATCGTCAAAGGCGTCATGCGATGATGCTTCTGTATCAGCTTGATGTGACCAGGCACCAGGATGCATCAGATGCCGTTGCTGAATTCGAAAGGCAGCATGAGGTGTCTGTCGGTAGCTATGGTCGAAGCCTCGTAGAATCCGTTCTGCTTGAACTTGATTCGCTGGATGCAGAGCTGGACGACTTGCTGACCGAGTGGAGCATCTCGAGGCTTGGCGCAGTGGAAAGGTCAATCCTGAGAATTGCCTTGGTCGAGTTACGCGGTCAGGAGGTTCCACTCGAGGTTGTTATCGACGAGGCAGTTGAACTTGCCAGGCGATATGCGTCGGCCGAAGCTGCAAAACTTGTTAACGGAGTCTTGGGTTCGTGGCCTGGAGCCAAAGAGGTTGAGCAGCAGGGAGGTCAGGCAGGTTGAACGGTGAAGACGAAACAATTACGGATCTTCAGAGCGAAGGCGATTGGCAGCTCGAGCCCGCCGATGCCGCTGCAGAGTCTCTGACCAAGGCAATAGAGACCTTGAGAGAGTCGGCCAATAAGCTCAGCACCAACGGCAGGATCGACGATAAGGTGTTGGATGCTGCCGAGCAGATAGCCGAAGATGCAGCAGAGCTTGATGCACAGATCAGCAGAGCGGCGGATCAAGGGGCACAAGGCGCATAAGATGCCGTTGTCGCTCCGGTTGGCCAGAGAGCTTGTTGATGATCATCTGGATTCCCGGTGGCCAGACGATGATGGTATCTCGGGTGCGATCCGATACTCGGTTTTATCTCCCGGAAAACGCATTCGACCAGCGCTGATGTTTGCAGGTGCGATGTGCTGCGGAGGAAGTGAGGAACATCTCAGGCGCATCACGCCCGTCGCTGCAGCGATCGAGATGCTCCATACGTACTCGCTCGTTCATGATGATTTACCGGCGATGGATGACGATGACCTCAGGCGTGGCAGGGCTACCAGCCACAAGGTTTACGGGGATGGGGTGGCAATACTCGTTGGTGATGCGCTGCTGACAGAGTGCTTTACATCGATTGCCGCGATACGTGGCGTCTGCTCCCCAGAGAGTCTCCTGCAAATAATCCAGACCCTGGGTGACGCGGCTGGCTCGCGTGGAATGGTTGGTGGTCAGTACCTTGATCTGCTTGGTTCAGGGGCATCGGATGTAAGGAAGATCCATGACCTCAAGACTGGTTGTCTGTTGTCAGCCAGCGTTGCCATCGGTGCAATCTCAGTTGAAGCACCAGCCAGCGTTGTTGAGGGGTGCGCCAGGTTCGGGTCCGAGGTTGGGTGGCTGTTCCAGCTTGTTGACGACCTTTTGGACGTAACAGGTAATCCTGATCAAACCGGGAAGATGACTGGCACGGACCAAAGGCTGGCCCGTCGAACCGCTGTGCTCGATCTGGGTGTTGAAGGAGTCGTGGCTGAGGCAGATGCTCAGTTGGTCAGGTGTTTGGAGATTGCGGAGTCTCTGCCTGGTGGTGGGGGAGATCTGCCCGTGTTGGCCAAGCTTATTCGTGACCGGAATAATTGATGCCTGGCAAACAGTCAAAATTGAGATTGGATCAAAGAATGGTCTCAGACGGGCTCGCTGAGTCCCGAAGCGCCGCTGCCAGAATCATCATGGCAGGTAAGGTAAAGGTTGATGGCTTGAGAGTTGATAAGGCAGGCCACCAGGTATCGCCAACTCAGATCATCGCTGTAGAGACTCCGCCGCGTTTCGTTTCCAGGGGTGGAGACAAGCTTGCAAATGCAATGGAGGATCTAAGTCCAGTCTTTGAGGACTCTGCGGATTTTTGCATTGAGGGGCGATTGGCGATCGACATAGGCGCATCAACTGGTGGATTCACAGATTGCCTCCTGCAATGCGGCGCAGCGCGGGTCATTGCAGTCGACGTTGGCTATGGTCAACTCCATCCACGGATTCGTGGCGACAAGCGTGTTCACGTGATGGATCGTACAAATGCCCGCCATTTAACCCCGGATGACCTGCCATACAAGCCGGATCTCCTTGTCTGCGACGCAAGTTTCATCTCGCTTGAAAAGGTATTGCCGGCAGTAATTTCCTGCATGAGCAGTGATTTTTTTGGATTGCTTCTATGCAAGCCCCAGTTTGAGGCTGGTCCTGAGCGTCTGGGTCGCTTTGGAAAAAAAGGTGTCATTACTGACGAAGCGGTGCGTGAGGAAATATTGAACGAGACCATCGAATCGCTTCGGAAAATGGGGCTTGAATCAATCTCCCACGTTGAGGCCAGACCGCGCGGCGATAAAGGTAATGTCGAGTACGTCATTCTCGTGCGATAACCTTAACGTACGTGAGATCCGATGCACCTCCACCAGTCATCAGACCGGGCACGCCAGTCCGGCGGCTTTGCATCCGCACTCACAGAAAGCCAGATGTTGCCTCTCGCGACGCATCCGCATTGATTGACGAGGCAATCAAGCGCGGCATCGAGGTGCACATTTCAAACGACGAGCTTGAACGTCACCGAGACTGGCAGGCTTCGTTTGGCGGCAGAATCAACATCGAAGGTACCTGGCAGGAGGCAATGC
>CAYTTD010000140.1:0-5701 GCA_964440595.1 uncultured Gaiellales bacterium | reverse complement strand
ACTCAAGGTCAGTGAAATCAGGCCACCAACTGAGCCCCTGATTGATTAGCTGCGCTGCAGCCAGGTAGTTTCCAACCGACCTTCTCGCCTGTATGAGGCGCATTACGGTAAGCGGCATGAATTGCTGTCTCTTCGCGTCGCCCTCTTCCTGGGCAAGCTCGAATGCGCGCTCCAGAAACTCAAGTGCCTTCGGCCAATCACCAATGGCTGCATACTCAGATCCGATGTTGAATTGGTTGAAAGCATCGGGTGCATCTTCTGCCTGTGAGAGCAGGAGTGTGAGGTTGCGCTCGCGCTTGCCTCGTGCATCGACGACGCTGGAGAGATATCCATAATGATCGACCCGAATCGTTGACGGCTGCATTCGCTCAGGCAACCAGTTGGGGAAGTTATGCATCTTCTGCTCATGAATGATTCCACGAAAGTTGAATCCTGGGCGGTTTCTGAAAAGGCGCAAAGCCATATGTGTAGAGGAGCTGCCCTGGTCGCTCTCACCGGTGAAGTTGGTCTCTACAAGGTACCAACCCTCGACCCACGTCTTGTTAGCCAACTCTCTAAGCTGTGGTGCATCCTCGGCGTACATATGCTCGTCAGCATCGAGATAGATGATCCAGTCGCCTCTTGCCAGTTCCAACGAGCGATTGCGTGCGTCGCTGAATGAACCATTCCACGGAAAGTTATCAATCTCTACCTTCTCGCCAAACGACTGTGCCACCTCAATCGTATTGTCGGTCGACCCTGTATCGACGATGACAATCTGATCAACATGGTCATAGATCGGTGACAGGCAGCCGGAGATCATCTCCTCTTCATTGCGAACAATCATGCACAACGAAATGGTAAGGGACCGTGGCCGAGCTGCGGCAGTGGCAATAGCTTTGCACCTGGAATGAAGTGTACGCGTATTCATTGCACGATCTTCAGGCAAAGCCACAGGCTTCTTCTTGGCCTTGAGTCGTTTCTTCGCGGCACGCAGGTTACTCTGTGCGGCTTCGTTCTCGGGATCAAGTGATACCGCAGCCTCCAGAATCTGCCTGGCGACAGTCGAAAAACCAAGCTCATGACATGCAAGGCCCAAAAGATTTAGCAGCTCAGGCTCGAATGGATTCTGTTCAAGCAGCGGTACCAGGATTGTTGTAATGCAGTCAAAGTGATTGGTCCATGAGAGGTCAGAAGGATCATGAAGCGACGACTTGGATGACTGCATCAACATCAGGGAAGCTAGACGATGTAATGCAAAGATCCTGTGGTGATCATCGTGCTCCCTCACAACATTCATCAGGTCAACAACTGCTGCATGATCAGGATCCCGACATATCGCCGGTAGCTCAGCGCTGACAAAGTCACTGAGATCAGCACCATTCCCAAGGTGTCGGCGTGCTCTTTGAGCAGGTGTTACTGCAGCGCTGGCACTGCCAATTCGGAATGCCGGTTTTTTCTCCATGGGAAGTAGTTACCCATCAAAGCATCACTGGTAAACGGCCTGTGAAACCTCGATCGCCAGACAATCTCTTATTTTAGGTAATTACCCCAATAACAGATGTCAATTTGCAACATAGCCTGTATTTGAGGCCAAAGTAGCCAATTTGGCGAGCGGGGAGATAACAAAATGTATAGAGCAACAGACGTCATCCATAACGATAGATTGACTGCAGACTTTGACGAAGCGGCAAAGCTCCGAATGAGAATCATTGATGCGGTAGGCACAGGTGGCTCAGCAGCAACAACTCCAAACCGTGCTGCAAACAACTGCCCGCCTGAGGATGCTCCAAACGAAGCCGAAAACCCTCCCGAAAAAAAGGTCGGCAAGAATTTTCACAAGCCGGTTGAGGATGCCGGAACCGGCAACACGCTCCTGCAGCGAATAACACGCGATGGTGCAGTGGATGATGCTGAGCTTGAGCCACTGAAAGACATCGAATCCGGTGAGATCAAATCAGAAGCCAAGAGACTGGAAGAAATTGTAGCCGGCAACGAAGAATCGCAACTGGGTCGCCTGCAGGAGCTGTATGAGCTACCAACCATGGATGATCTTGAGACCGAGCTGACTCGGCGAGAGCAGGAGTTGGCAAGATTCCCTGAAGGGAGCCCTGGTCGCCCAACAAAGGAAGCCGCGGTCAACGAGCTGCGCAGCACGCTGGAAGACGTTACAGCTCTTGAGAACGACACCGCAGACGGCGTCAAGAACAAGTTGCTGCTAGCGGGCACTTACGACGCACAGATTCGCAAGATCGAATCCGGTGACCCTGAGATTTCGTCTGATGGCTACCAAGAGCTTCGGGAACGCGCACAACCATTCATCGACATGTTCAATTCCAATGATGGTCAGGACTACTCCCCTGACGGAGCTGGCGAGCTTTGGCTAGGTGATGATTGGGATACGAACACAGAGTACACATTTGACAAGATGGTCGAGCAGTTTGCCGGAAAGCCGGACAAGATTGACGAGTGGGCAGAGCATCAGGACAATGATCACGCCCGTGCAGCGGTAGAAGAGCTCTCGGCAATCATGCGCGAGTATGAGGGGGCAGAGAACTCGGTCAATGACAATGTCGAACAGGTTGAGGCACTCACTGAACTTCGAAACGAGGTTCTCGAGAGTGCTGAACGAGATCTTGGGATGCTTTCTGAGTCGACGATCTCCAGGCTTCAGAGCGACCTTTCTGGTGAGACTGTAGATTCTGGTGAGACTGCAGAAAATGGAGATGTGACCACAACCACAGAGGTTGAGTCGGGTCAAACGGAGTCACCGGAAACGGGTGGCGCTGAGGCGGGTGGTCAGCAGGAAGATACAACCAGTGGTCCCGACACGGGCATACCATATGGTGGAAGTGGCACCCAGCCATCAGAGCCGGCAATCTCCATTGAACAGATCATCGCCAACCACAAGGGCCTGGGTGACCAGTACACAGTTCAGGAAGGTGACTGGCTGGACAAGATTGCCACAACGTATAACGCCGAATACGGAACTTCTCTTACGTGGAACGATATTCATTCGGCTAACGCTGGGGTCATCGCTGACCCAAATACGATCTACACCGGTCAACAGCTTACGATACCAGGTGTTCGTGAACGCCTTGAGCGAGAGCAGGCTGAGATAACCAGCATGGCAGTCAACGGTGCTGTGGGCGTTTGATCTGAATTAACTCCTTGCCAAGCCAATTAGCCACACCGACAAAAACGGGATCATCCGTAAAGATGTGGGTGCAGGTTCTCATCACCGGCAACGGATTTGCTGTGCTCGCCGGGATAACCACCAGGTCAGGGAGTGATGTTTCATGACCGCTTACAACTATCCCGATGTCATCAATCGCCTTGGCATCGTTCGCATCGCAAACCGTAACCAAGGTTACGTCATCATCCGCCGTCCAACGTTCAAGCGCAGATTTGAGATCAGTTGGATCCACAAAGATGCGAAGGCTTCGGGCTTCGTATTCAACAACTATCTCCTGCTCAGGCACCGAGAACAGCGGAGAATAGTGTACTCGCACGTCGAATTGGGTCTGATCGATGAGTGGTCCCGGCTGGTAACTACCCATCGACTCGTCAACGAGAGAAGCTGATACCTTCCACTTCTTTCTGAAGGTGTTCCAACTAGTCGAGAATGTTTTTCGGTAATCAACGTCTTCGCCCACAAATGTTGCGCTACCAACATGGTGTATGAAAACCTCGCCGCACACCATTATTCGAAAGCCAGCAACAGCAGCACGCAGACAGTAATCGTCGTCCTCAAGATTGCCAATTCCAAAGCGTAGATCAAATCCCCCAATCTTTTCCATGACTTGACGCTTGACGTAGAGGCAGAATCCAATAATTCTTGGAAACTCAAGATTCATTCCCAGGTGCCGCTCACGGTGTTGCTCAGCGAACTGCTCAATCGCTCTGACGCGTTCAGAGTATTCCGCAATGTCAATGCTGAATGCCGGTGCACCTTCAACCGCCTGGTAGCCGACAACATTGTCGCTCATTGGTCCGACAATGCCGATCTGGTCATCGCTGTCTGCCAGCTGGCGCATGGAATGAAGCCATCCAGTTGTCACAATGGTGTCATTGTTCAGCAGCACAATAGCCTCGCCGGACGCAATGGCCATGCCTTGGTTGCAACCTCCCCCAAATCCTCGATTCTCAGCATTAAAGACAACCTTGATTAGCTCTGCAGGTATCGAGCCGACACCCGTCGCTTGCAATTGCTTGAGGTAGCCCGGTGTCTCGTCCGTTGAGCCGTTATCCACCACAACGATTTCTACATCAATGCCTTCGCAGGTTTGGGCAATGGAATCAATGCAGTTTCTTGTGTGCTCATAACCATTCAGGGTAAGAATCACGATGCTGAACAGATCATCGGTCGTTCGTTTCATGTTCCCCCTCATCTCAGGTGTAGTTCAAACCAGGCGATTCAGGGTATGCATACCCGAATGACAGACGTATCGATCATTATTCCCGTGTATAACGGTCGTCACTTTGTTGCCCATTGCCTTGATGCTCTCGAAAAGACTGCTGTAGAACCAACGATGCGTGTCCAGCTGATTGTGGTTGATGATGGATCGGGATCAGACACGTCTTCATTCGTCGCTGACTACGCCACCAGGTCTCAATTCTCTGATTTCAAACTGGTGACCAATAGAGTGAACATGGGATTTGCCGCAGCATGTAACCGTGGTGCAAGCGCCGCCAATGGCGACGTTCTGGTTCTGCTGAACAGCGATACCGTGCCCCAACCCGGCTGGCTGCGTCCACTGATTGCGCCTGTTGCCAGTGGCGAAGCTGCCATCAGTGGATCGTTGTTGCTCTATCCTGATGGAAGCATTCAGCACGCTGGCGTTGAGTTTACTAACGATCTTGAACCGGTGCACAGGTTTGCTCATCTGCGTCCGGAGCAAGTTGAGGACCTCACACAACCTGTGTACCTTCAGGCAGTGACAGGCGCCTGCATGGCAATTTCGTCTGACGCATGGAGTAAGTCCGGCGGCTTGCACGAGGAGTATAAGAATGGTTTGGAGGACATTGATCTTTGCCTTGAAGTGCGCAAGGCGGGCCTTGAAGTGATCTTTGTACCGAGTTCGGTTCTGGTGCACCACGAGAGCGTCAGTGCCGGACGATTTCGCCACGCACGAGAGAACATTGAGTTGTTCGGAAAGCGTCAAAGATTTTGCTGCTTCCCAGATTCTGATGCAGAAGTGCGTAACAGGATTCTTGAGTGGCATCACGATATTGAGTCCGAAATTCCATACTTGTACAGCCAGCTGGTTACTCCTGAGCTTCTCACCTACAGCGAGCTGGTCAGCAGAGGTGTCGATGGCTATTTTCCCAATACCCAAGAGAAAAAAGAGTCGTTTCTCATACCAAACTTTGTTGATGATGCTAGAGCTGTAATCGGGATATGCGCCTATCTGCCACCCAAGATGATTGGTGATCTGATTGGGGAACTTGCGATTGTGCAGGATGCGACAGTCGCAATTTGCTGCGCCAATGAGGACCAGGCAGATGTTGCATCGATGCTTGAGAATATCCTGAGAAGTCCAAGGGTTGAGTTCGTGCCTCCCGATTTGACGCTTGCCGGTCTGCCTGTAACACCGGATGCGATCGTAGAAGCAATGACCGATTTTGCGGCGGCGATAGCCTGCATGACGATGGACGATCTGGTGACGGTTGTTCGCAACAGACGTATTCCATTTGCGGTGCAGAGGTATTCTTACAACCA
>CAYTTD010000139.1:0-5725 GCA_964440595.1 uncultured Gaiellales bacterium | reverse complement strand
TGTGGCACCTTCTCGCATGGGCGTCAGGAGGTCGGTCTCGCGAATTGAGAAGAGGCACGTTCGCAGTTTGCCGTCAGCTGTCAGGCGAATGCGATTGCAGTCAGAACAGAAAGGTTCACTGACCGGATTGATAAACCCAACTTCTCCAAGCCCGTCCTGGAATCTCCAGCTTGTTGCGGTGGCTGATTCAGGTCGTGGAACAGGGATGAGTTCGAACTCGCTCTCAATGATGGCCTTGGTCTCTGCGCCAGTCAGAACGGATTCACGCCGCCAAGAGCGGTCGGCGTCAAGAGGCATGAACTCGATGAAGCGAACTATCACGTTGTTGCTTCGGGCAAACCTCGCAAAGTCGAGGATCTCATCCTCAGTGAAGTCACGAATTGCAACAACATTTACCTTGACTGGTGTGATTCGCCCGTCACGGTTCAAGGCGTCAATGCCGCGAAGCACGCGTTCGAGGCCGTGCCTGCGTGTAATGTGGCGATAGCGTTCTGGATCCAGCGAATCAAGCGAAACATTGATTCGTCTCAGGCCGGCATCTGCCAGCAGGCCGATGTTTTTCTCCAGTAGCAATCCATTGGTTGTCAGTGATAGATCCTTGACGGCTTCGATCTGATTCAGGCTCTCAATCAAGCGCCAGATCTCTTTGCGGGCCAGTGGTTCGCCACCCGTAACCCGAACCGATTCAACCCCCATGCCGGACAGGATTTCCACGAGCCTGGTTATCTCAGAAAATTCAAGGATCTCACCTTTCGGCAACCACTCAACGACCCGCTCTGGCATGCAGTAAGTGCACCTCAGGTTGCATCGATCAGTTACCGAGATTCTGATATCGCCAATCGGGCGTCCGTGGCCGTCTGTCAGTTGATCACCCAGCATGAGTGCTGCCTTCCAGGATGTGGGTTCCGCTGCGTCCGCCGCTCTTTTCGATCATGCGAACGTCCTCAATCGTTGCCCACCTATCAAGAGCCTTAACCATGTCATAAAAGGTGACAGCTGCGATGCTTGCCGCAACCATTGCCTCAATTTCAACTCCGGTGCCAGCGACGGTTCGTGCAGAAGTCTCAATCAACGCTACCCCCGAAGGCGCGTCGATATGGATGTCTACGTCGACGTGTGACAGTGGTACCTGGTGGGCGAGGGGAACCAGCTCGGCCGTTCGTTTGGCGGCTTGGATACCTGCAATTCTGCAAACGGCCATCACATCGCCTTTTTTGTTGTTGCCCTCCACGACCATCATTGCGACATCGGGATTCATGGTTACACGTGCGCGAGCTCGTGCCCGTCGATCTCCAGGCTGCTTGTCACCAACATCGACCATTCGGGCGTTGCCGCCTGCGTCGACGTGGGTCAGTGAGTTTGCGGGGGAGTCATCCATGTGCAAGGCATGGTACCAGTATGCCTTACAGTCGTGAAACAGGTATCTTTACGGGCCATGAGTGGCGATGCAGATACTTCAAATATTACGGTGAGGCTGTTTGGTGCCTTTCGGGAAGCAGCTGGCGCCGGCGAGATTCGGGTTGATCTACCCGGGAATTCAACGGTTCGCGAGCTACTTGAACTTATTGCTGATAGAGGCGATGCGCTTGCAGATATCGTTGAGCCAGATGATGCTTCGGTCAGATATGCCGTTGCTTTGAACCATCAGTACGTTTCGCCTGAAACAGGCGTGCCAGTGGGTGCTGAGGTGGCGTTGATCCCGCCTGTGAGCGGAGGGTAATTGATGGATGACGGTGTGATGATCGTTGAGGTTGGCGACAGCGTATCGCCACTTGAAGTCTTGCGCGAATCAGTTGCTGACTCTCGTGCTGGTGCCGTCGTTATGTTTGAGGGCACTACGCGAGAGGTTGAGCGGCTTGACTACGAGGCCTATACGGAGATGGCTGTCGAGCGCATTCATGTGATCTGCCAGGAAGAGCTCGTTCGACACAAGGCCCTCAAGGCGTCAGTCACCCACTTGACGGGTAGCGTGCCTCTGGGCGATGCAAGCATTCGGATCATGGTCTCGGCGGCTCACCGTGGTGAAGCTTTTTCGGCAGCTCGCTCAATTCTCGATCGTATTAAGCAGGAGGCTCCGATCTGGAAGGTCGAGGTTGATGGTGCCGACCGCAGGCGCGTTGATGGATTCGTTCCAGCGAATAGTTGATTTAACCTGCTTCAAATCTGTGTCAGATCGTCTGGCGTATCTACGTCAATGAGCAGATGGCGCAGATCTTCGGCTTCGATTTCTTTTGCAATGAGTTGTGGCGCATCGAACAATGAGGTGACCGATGTTCGTTGGTTGTCAGCTACCCATGTGGCTGACCGAGCCAGTGCGCCAGTGTTCCAGGCTGAGCAAAGCACCTGGCGTCTGCCATCAATTACAGGTACCACCACGTCGCATTGTTCTTTTGCGATCAGCGCCTCGAGCAGCGTATGAATTGCTTCGGCGGTCAGGTTTGGCATGTCGCCAGCGACAAGCATCACGTTGGTGGCCTGAACCGAGGAGATGCTTGAACAAACTCCAACTAGTGGCCCCTTGTCTTCGCGATCGTCCGATACCAGCACGACTCGCTGGTGATCCGGGAGGTCAAAAGGTGGGGTCTTTTTGTCGTATGGCAACGAGATGATTACCTCGCCGTCGACTGCCGCGAGTGCAGCCTCCAAAACGCGCTCCATTAGCGGCTTTCCGTCAATTGGAAGTGTAAGTTTGTCAATTTCGCCCATTCGCCTGGACCTTCCACCAGCAAGGATTATTGCGCCGGAATTCAACTGGTAGTTCCTTCGGCCAAAAACTGAGCACAGAAATCTGCTACCTGTTTGAGGTCTTCAGGTGACAGGTCCCAGGGGTTTCTGCTGACAGTGCACGTCAGCCCGACGGTGTCAATTGACACTGGCCCCGCATCAGATTCGGTATCAATGATGATTCGCGGGCCAGGCAAGTGTTTGAAGCCCTCAACGATTGTGAGGTCACCAAGGCCACGAAGCCGTGAGATTACCGACGCAACCTCATCGGCACCGGCAGTTTGTTTCACCTGCAATGCCCATGAGTCTGGGCCAATCAATGCGGTGGCACTCGCACCGGCAGTTAGATGACGGTGGCTGTCTTTTCCTTCCCGATCAAGCTGATACCCCTTATGGGCATGCTTGATTGTTGCAACTGAAAATCCTCGGTTCGACAGCTCACGCAGCAGCATCTCGATAAGCGTGGTCTTGCCCGAGTTCGACCAGCCAGCAACGTGCACGATTGGTGGTACCTCAGCTCTGGTCACGTCGTTCATGCTGGTTGGCTCCGTCTCACTTGCGTTTCGCTTGGCACTTCCGTGAACTCAGGGGTCGAAGGATCTGGGCCATTGATTGGTTCGAACAGAAAAACCCTGGCTTTGTCTCCGGGTGTAAGCGTGGCGTTCGCGTCAACCTGAAGGAACCCGTTGGCTCCCGCCATTGAGTGAATCATCGCGGATCCCTGGGATCCGCACTGTCTTGCCACCAACCTGCCGTCTTCATCAATTCCTGCGGTTACTGTGACCATCCTCGTTCTTTCGGGGTCTCCATTTATGTGTTCGGTCACAATCGCCGGTAAAGAAGCTGGATTGAATGCGCCAAAGCCAGCGAGCGTCCTGAGCGCGGGCCGTACAAACAGGCGCCAGCCGGCAAGGCAGCTGATTGGGTTGCCTGGCAGGCCAAAGATCAGTGATCTCTTGTCGCTATGTTCAAGCGTTGCAACGAGGAGAGGCTTTCCTGGCTTCATTGATACCCGCCAGAGAACGCGCTCAGCACCAAGGTCGGCAAGTACGGCTTTGACGTAGTCGCGGTGACCAACCGACACACCTCCGCTGAGTACCACGACGTCGGCGACGCGGTTTGCCTCCCGAATCCTCTCCTGTAAGTGGTCTCTGTCATCGCCAACCAGCTCGGCGATCGACACTTCGTAGCCGTCACGACTCGCCAGATCGCGCATAACTCGCAGGTTGGCATCATAGATCTGACCAGGTTCAAGGTCGTTTCCCGGTTCAACCAGTTCGCTGCCCGTCGCCAGAATCGCCACGCTCGGCCTGCGCCAGCATGTAACGGAGCTAATGCCGGCGCTTGCAACAAGGGCTCTCCGCCCGACGTCCAGCACGTCTCCAGGGGCCGCAACTACTTCCCCCAGACCGAGATCTTCGCCGGCGATTCGCACGTGGCGGCCGGCAGTCACAGGGGTCGTTACCTCGACTCGATCTTCTCGCAGCCTGGCCTTCTCAAGCATCAACACGGCGTCACTGCCAGTCGGCATTGCTGCGCCCGTCATTATTCGAACGGTGGTGCCAGCTTTGACGGCAAGGTCAGCGTCGTCGCCTGCAAAAAGCTCGCCCTGCAGATCAAGCCATACTGGATTATCAGCGCTGGCATTTGATGTGTCGACGCTTCTCAGCGCATAGCCATCCATTGCACTGTTGTTGAACGGCGGCAAAGCAACCTTGGAGCGCAGCTCTTCTGCGCACACCAGGCCAAGTGTGTCTTCAACGTTTAGTTCCTTCTTTTCCAAAGGTTCAACGATGTTTGCAATGCGCTGCCATGCTTCATGGATCGGAATCAACATAGGCGCAACGATACATCGTTGAAAGGTTTGCCGGGTGAGGATCTACCGCAGATGTATTCATGGCAGGAGCTAGCCAATAATCCTGAGCGGGCTGATTTCTGCAATGCGGCAAAAATCAGCATCGTCGTGCAACAGGAGTGAATCTGTTCTGATGCATGGTGCAGCGATCATGCAATCAATAGATCGTCTAACTGTCTTTCCCGCTGCGCGTGCCGTGCGAAAAATGTCAGCAGCAAGATCAAAGTCCTCATCAACCATCTCTATGAGTGGGAGCTCATTAAGAGCTTCTTTTAACGCAGGGAAGTCTTTGTCAGATGCACCCTGCAACAGCTCCATTCTTATTACCCCGGTAAGGGTGATCAGATTGTCCGCAAGCAGTGATCTTAAGCGGTTTACCTGTGGGCTGGATGTTCCCCTCAGAAAGTGGATCCACACGCTGCTGTCGGCAACAATCACCTGGTGCGAGCCTGACGTAACTCGTCGAGATCGCCTTGCCACTCGACCTTGCCTGCCAACTTGAGTATTTTCAATCGTTTGTGTTTGGCGACCAGCTCACGAAGTGCCAGATCAACGGTCTCTCGTTTCGTCTTGGTGCCGACGAGCCGTTGTGCATCGCTCATGAGTGCATCGTCGATGTCAATGTTAGTACGCATACACAACATTATACACAAAAAATTGTAAGTTTTGTGTATAATGTTGTGTTGGGGTTGATGTTCGATTGAACGGTGCAGGGCAAAACCTTTTATGATTTCCCCATGGCGCTCTTTGACTCAGTAAAAGAGATTTCGCCGGCAGATGCCTTTCGAGCCGCGCAGGATCAAGGTGCTGTGCTGCTTGATGTTCGCACGGCCAGGGAGATCAACGCCGTTGCGGTTGAGTTTGCCGTAACCGATATTTCGGAGGATTTTGAGCGCGATTCCCAATTGATCATCATGTGCGCGACGGGTGCGCGAAGTCGAAGCGCCGTGAAACAATTGTCGCGGCACGGTTTCACCAACGTAGCCAATCTGAAAGGTGGAATTGTTGCGTGGGAGGCGGGTGGTCTGCCAGTCATACGTGGTGGAGTAAAAACCTCGACCACGCCTCAGGGGGAAGGCGTCAATTCATCAGGGAACCGTTACGCGAGGCAGCTTGCGTTGCCGGAGGTTGGAGCCACCGGGCAAC
>CAYTTD010000138.1:0-5758 GCA_964440595.1 uncultured Gaiellales bacterium | reverse complement strand
TTTCTAAAGTCATCAGCGCCAGGATATACGGACGTGAGCTCGCAGAGCCAACAAGCGTGTGGGACCGTCAGGAAGAGAACGTAAATGTAGGCATGTTGCAGCCCGGAATACCGATGAAGCTGACGCTGGGGTGGAACCTGTCCAAACGTGAGAGCTACCAGCAAAGCAAGAAGGACCACCGCGGCCGGCATGGCGATCACTCACAGATAAAAACAAGTTTTCCATCGGTGATGGAGGTATTGATCTATTCAGAGCGATGGACTCGGCAGGACAAGCTGTTTGGATTTGAACTCTGGCATCGTGGTCAGCATAGGGCCACCTTGAAGCTGCCGGTAAAGCGAATCAGGAGGCCAGAGGCACAGTGATTTTGCAGCAGGTGCTACGCCACGTAATGCAGCCGTTGGCGATTTTCATCCTCCTGGTTTGCGTGGTCTGGTTTAGACCAACCAACACTGAGCTGTGGGCATCAATCCCATGTTCATGCCCGCCCGACAAAGACGGATGGTACGTCGGGCGGGAGACCAGGGTGCGTCCCACCAACGACGTAAGCGTGTCGCATACAGTAGTTGACTCGATGGAAGAACGAACCCAATCCCACAAACCAGGGATGTGGTTGGCAGTAGAGCTGGAGTACGAAGCCCGAAATAAGCCAGCCAATAAGTTTGAAGTGGTTGTCCGCGACAGGCATGGTTACATCTGGCATGAGGTTGATCGCGTTGGCCTGTCTGACGCAAGATCGAACGCAAACAACCTGGTTGTTGGCATCCCTACGAAGAAGATGCACCTGTTCGAAGTCCCTAAACACCTCATAAAGCGTGACCTCTCGATCTCCGTATTCGAGTCGGGAGGACTAATGGGGATCCCTGACAACGAGATCAAGGTTCCGGTATTTGCGAATGAAGCGGCCTTCAAAAAAATCACCGCAGATAAAGCCCGCCGTAAGCCCATTCGTTTGAAGGAAGGAGCAGCATGGTGAGCAGATGGGCCAGCACAAAAATCCGCGGCCTTCTCATGGTTGCATGGCTGCTCGCTGCGATTGCATCATTTGTCATCGTGGAGCTACGAGCCGTTGGCCGTGAGATTCAGAAGCACAGCGACCTCGTATTGAAAACCGACAAACAAGGATTTAGCCAGAACGGGATGTCGGTCACCCCATCACGGATATCACTAGTGGATGAAAAATCAATTGAATCACTGGGATCCCCAGCGCCTATGCCTGAAAACACTTCGCTTCTGAAAGTGGAGTTGAAGTTGCGTTACAACAGCGTCAAGAGTTCAACTAAAAATGCCTGCAGCTTTTTCGTCGTGACAGAAGACGACAAGAGGTGGCTGGCCGGAGACCTGGTACCCGTTGGTACCGAACTTGAAAAGGGGAGTGCATCATTTTGTAGTCCTGCCTATGGCACCACCTATCAGAGAGGCAAGACGATTGAAGACATTGAGTATTTCGTGCTGCCAACGAGTGCCCTGAAAAAGATTGAGTCAATCGAGGTCAGCGTGCCCAGGCGCGGCAAGTTCAGCGGAAACCTTTTGAGAAGAATTCCGATTTCCGGCTTTGAGGTCTCCTCCTGATCGAGCTGTGGTCAACACGGTGGCGGCGATTACAGCCAGCGGCACAATTCCATTGACCATCTCGGATGGCAAGACGATTACGGAGTCCCAGGCAACCCACCACTGTTCAGGGTGCGCCCCAAGGGCCCTGATTATCAGTCGCTGAAGAAGATCACCTCCCATTAGCGCCAGATTCCAAAGGAGGCACGCTGCCAGGAAGGTGGACAGACCACTTGAGATTGCCAGGCGTGTGCCTCGCGCCAGCGATATCCACCTCTTTACAAAGCCAAGTACCAAGCCCTTGGCCACTCCGCCTGGGCTTCTCCTTTGCAGCTGATTCTGTATAGGCGCGTCTAGCTCGGCAATTCGAGGATCAACGATGAGAAACGAGATTACCAGCATGAAGAACGGCACAGCAATCGCATTTCTGATCTCTGGTTCAAACCCGGGTAGCCCGGTCGTTATGACCCATCCGACGTTGATATCAATAAGGTCGATTGATCTCAAAGCGTTGAAGGAGAACCTGACAACCTGTTCGAATGGCCAGGTGAACCAGTCGAAAAATTGGCGACCCACTATCCAGCTGATCCCGCTGTTTACAGTAGGGCGAACCGCAAAAAGGGTAAGAATCATCCAAAATGGCTCGATCAACGCGCCGGCAAAAGCGAATGGCGCTAGCCTGGTTTTCTGCCAGATGATCGATATGAAGTAACGGCAAACAAACGCAGCTGCCGCAGCAACAAGAAACTTCGCGGCACTGAACTGGACACCACTTCCTGTGTTGCCGATCACCTCATAAACAAACTCTCCGTATCGCTTGTTGGTTAATCCGGCCATGCCGTAAAACAGCATCAGCGGCACTATCGATACGGCAACGGCCTGGGGCAGATCAAACTCGCCTGAACCTGACGCCTCTTGTGTCTTGCCTTTCGGGTTCTCGTTGCCTTTGGCACCTTTCAACAGAAGGCGAATCATGGCTACCAACCCTGCTATCTCAATCGAAACCGATCCGGTAAAAACAGCAAGTGCTGGCACATGGTGATCATGCACTTGTAACTTGATCGCATACTTGAGGACACGATCCGCCACGAACGTGACCGTGCAGAAAATTGCAATCAGTGCTATCCAGTGTTGTTTTAGAAGCCGAGCGGTTGATAGTGCAATTTCAATTATTGCTGGCATCTTCTGTGACCATCTCCAACTCATCCACAACTTGTTCACGCCGTCTGATGACGTTGCCATGCTCATCAAACAGGTGTGGAGGGGGGCTCATGTCTCTCCCTGAATAATCGAAGTAGTGGCGCAGCACGATAGAAAGAACACTCACAAACGGCACAGCAAACAATGCACCGATCAATCCAAACAGAGAGCTTCCAACAAGCACGCTGAAGAAGATTGCAATCGCTGGCAGGTTTACGACCTTCCCCTGAATGCGCGGTTGAATGATGGTGTTCTCAACCTGCTGGTAAACAACAACGAAAACAAGAACTGCAACCATTGGCCACAGTCCCTGTTGAAAGTAAGCAACCGCGATAGCAGGGATAGCTCCGATCGTAGCACCTATCAAGGGGATGTAGTTAAGAAGAAATGTGAAGAACCCAAGAATGAACCAGCTGTCGACTCCCACAATTATCAGCACTACCGCTGAGCACACACCTGCGATCATTGCCTGCAGCGTTGCTCCAATCACATACTTGCCGATGTTGTCATATGCACCGGCAACCACGTCCCATGGCCGGTCTTCGCGCAGCTTTGGAAAAAGCTTAACGGCGAGGTGCGTGACGCTGTCTCCACTAAGCATCAAAAACAACACTGCAAGTATCAAGGTAATGAAACTGAAGATGCTGCCGATGGCTGCGGTCACCACGTTAATGACTATTCCTGGGAGCTTTACTGCGGAGGCCTTTACTTTGTCCAGGATCGCATCGCTCATGCCCGTCTTTTCGCTTAGGTTCTCCCACGAGGAAGTCTGTTCGATGTCGTCTACGATCAGTGGCGCCTGGTCGACAAGATGTGATCCCTGTCTGACGAGATCAGGGATCGCCACGACACCAACCAATACGAATAGAAGTAGGCCGGACATGAAAACCGTCAGTATTGCGGGCTTCCTTGCCATACCTCTCCGCTGAAGAATCCTTACAACGGCATCAATAGCCGTTGCCATGAAGGCAGCGATGACAAGTGTCTGAAAAAGCGCTGTGACCTTTGCCCACGCGTCGACTAACAGCATGAGGATGCCGGCAACAACTGCAAGTCTCACCCACACACGCCAGGATACCCCGACAACTCGGGTAGTCACGAGGCTGGCGGCTTGAGATACCCCTGCTGATCCCTGTGCTGGATCTGGTGTTGCATGTGTGTCCTGCATCGGCCGACCATATACATTCAAACGGACATCTACCGGCTGTTTGCAGGAGAAGTTACGGTATAAGCGAAATAGGGTAGCTGGAGCACTGGTAGAGTAAGGCGATTACTCGGGTGGTCATCTCAGGAGGTTGAAACATAATGTCAGTCACACCAGTTACTATGGCTTCGAAGACAGCGGTTAGTGAATCTGCGGGCCTGCGAAGTACAGCAGCACCAGCTAACAGAAGGGCAAAGCGGCGGACAAATGCATCAACTGCGACCGCTTTCATGAAGCCAACCCCCAGAAAAGCAGTCAAAGACATGAGCGTTCGTGAGCGTTTCTCAACTTTGCAGGATCGGTTCGACGCGTCAGCGGCAAAAGGGGTAGACGTTGCTTTCCAGTTCAATCTCTCGGGCGATGGGGGTGGCAAGTGGTACTGCACCATTAAAGGTGGCAAGCTCACCGTCAAGGAAGGTACTGGTCCGAATCCGACAGCAACGCTTTCAGCCTCAGCTAGCGACTATTTGAAGATAGCGAACGGTGAAATGAACAAGATGTGGGCGTTTGTTCGTGGCAAGCTCAAGGTGTCTGGTGATAAAGAAGCTCTCAAGAAGTGGGATACCTACTTCAAGGAAAAATGATTTTCAGCCTACGGAACCTGATAAAAAGATTCACTATTATTCTGGCATCCCAATTGGTTTTGGCGGCTATGTTGATTGCTGTCCTTGCTGCGGATGCACTGGCCGGGGACGCAGTTCGAAGTTTTCGCGCAACCATTGTTGAGTCTACAAATCTCTTCGATGAGCCTCACACATATAACACCGCAGTGACCTGGAAGTTTTCCGGCGACCACGCAATCGTCGTCGACGACACTTTTCAGGGGACGCGCTCGTACTGGTTCATGTCTGGTGGTGATCAGTTGATTGCGTCTGACTATGGCAACGGTATCGATTCTTACTTTATCTACAAGAAAAAGTATCCGGTGTTGCCCGAGAGTGATGAACCTCTTGAGGTCACAGGATTCAATACAGCGTTGAATGCGTTTGCGCTCGCAAAGACCAGGTACAGCACGGTTACCAACGAAGAATTGAACGGGGTGCTGACTTCCAAGGTGTTTTGGAAGGTTACTGAGAGTTGTAGTGGTGAAGGTAAAGGCACCGATGCAGTCTGGATCGATCAATCCACGAATCTTCCGGTGAGGGTGCTCCGCACCAGGGGAACAAATACAAACCAGAGAGACTTCAGCTACTCATCACTGAACGAAGATATCGAAGATGCTGCCTTTGCGTTTCCCGGGCCCGAAGGGCATCCGGTTGATACGATTGATGATTCCCGGTTTCGAAGACGCAGATTGCTGAGGCCAAATAGTGTCGTTCGATTTACTCCTCGTTATCCAACCTGGTTGCCGCACGGATATGAGTTGTCAATTGCGGGATACGCCCGAAAGTCAGGATACGTTGGAGCCAGCGAGGCTGAGATTCCCAGGATGAAGGGGTTTGTAGCGGCCCGATGGAATAGAGGCATCGAACGCATAGACCTGACGATGCGCAAATCTCCATCACAGGCGGTCACGGTTCAATGGTTGCAACGGTCACCGTTCTCCATGCCATGTAGCAACGTGGTGAAGGTACGTAAGATCGGTTTTTCTGGAGAGGGGCGCGGTAAGTTGGCTATCTCAGACAATTGGATGCCAGTGATGTGGTGGCACCAGAATGGCGTGCTTTACACCCTGACAGGCTCAGTTAGTCCTGGTGAGCTTGTAAAGGTCGCCAAGTCGTTGAAGGCTGGTGCATGAAGCAGAACAACGGGTTTTCGTTGTGGTCGCGTCCTGTGGTTGGCTGGGCAATGTTCGACTTTGCC
>CAYTTD010000137.1:0-5772 GCA_964440595.1 uncultured Gaiellales bacterium | reverse complement strand
CGAGTACGTAATCACTGTCGATGTGCCCGGCCTCAATCAGGACGATATCAATGTTGACTGGCATGACGGCACGTTGACCATTCACGGTGAGCGCAAGTGGCATAACGAGGAAAAGCGTGGCGACTACTTCAGAAAAGAGCGCTCGTGGGGAGCTTTTTCCCGATCGCTTACCCTGCCTGACACAATCGATGCTTCTGCAATCGAGGCCACCGTTGACAGTGGTGTGCTCGAAGTAAGAGTGCCAAAGCCGGTTGAGTCAAAGCCGCAGCGAATCAATGTCGCGGTCGGCGGCGCTGCGAAGACGGAGCCTGAGACAATTACGGTTTGAAGTAGCCGACGATACGGTTTGGGCGATTGGAGCGGTGTGTTGACATTACTGGCCTCGTATCCAGGCAACTCCTTCTTTGTCAATCACGCCCAACACGCGCTCACTTGCGGCCTGCTCCCAGTCGAAAGAACGCTCAAAAGCGTTGTGATTTGTTCCGGCAGGAAATCCCACTGGATGCATCGAATGGATATCTGAGCATCTATGGGCACTTACGTACCTTCAACACCTGTAATTGAGTATGCCGACATGGCGGGGCGCTTGGTGCTGTCAATTGTTGCGGGTGCAATTGTGGGGCTCGAGAGGGAACGGCGCGAGCGGGCTGCAGGCCTGCGAACCCACATCCTTGTGTCGTTGGGAGCAGCGGCATTCACGATAATTTCGGCCTATGGATTCAACGACTGGTTTCACCAGGTTGAGGTGCCCGATCGTGTGCCAGCACCACCGAAAGATCCATCGCGCATTGCTGCGCAGATAGTTTCTGGAATAGGTTTTCTTGGCGGCGGAGTAATCCTTCGTTCGGGGCTGAATGTAAAGGGACTCACTACCGCGGCCACTGTGTGGGCAACGGGCGCTATTGGCATGGCAATTGGTGCGGGCATGCACGTGATGGGCATTGCGACGGCGGTTGCCATCCTGTTTGTGTTGGTCACCATGCGCTGGGTGAACAACCTCATAAGTGAGAAGTACCATTCCGACGCGGTTTACATTCGCGTAAAGGCGCAGGGGTATAACGCCATCGATCGTGTGGTGGAGTCGTTACGGGCAAAGACGGTGAACATGCACACTGTAACGGTTGAGTCACCCGAGTCTGACGACATTATCGATATCTTTCGCTGTGATGCAGACCTTGCACCCGGCATCGATCGCGCCGACCTCGTAAGGGAGTTGATGGCAATCGATGGCGTCCGCGCCGCGCGCGTTAAGCCAAGCGAGCGGGTCGGTGGCTAGGGGAGGCGAGGAAGGGTCCTTTTACGACCTAGCGACCTTTCAAAGCGCGCATTGCATTGATGATTACCGCGAGGTCGATCGCCTCCTGCGTTAGCGCGCCGGCAACAGGCGGCAGATAGCCAAACGCTGCTGCAACCATGCCGCACATGCTTAGTGCCATTCCAGCACCAATGCTTTGCAGGGCAATGCCGCGCGAGCGCTGGCCAATGCGAATGGCATCAACAACGAGGCTTATCTGCTCGGGAATTATCAATGCTTCGGCCGATTCACTGGCGGCAGTCGCGCCGGCGCTGCCCATAGCGATGCCAACATCTGCGGCGGCGAGTGCTGGGGCGTCATTCACGCCATCTCCCACCATTACCACAGTGCCCCGGCCGTTCAGCATCGCGCGTTGCTCATCAAGAATCGCAAGCTTGTCAGAGGGCGAGCAATCAGCGCGTACCTCGCTTACGCCTGCATGTTTGGCGACTGACTTTGCTGCGGCTGCGTGGTCGCCGGTAAGCATGAGGACGCGGTCGATTCCATTTGCAGCAAGCGCAGAGCCGATGCCCAGGGCGTCTGGCCGAGGTTCATCTCCAAGAAAGACAATGCCGGCGAGATCACCATCAAATGCGACACAGGCAAAGGCGTCACCCCGGTCGGCGGCTTCGCGCACAGTTGCGGCGACCGGAGATTGCGCGCCATTGCTGACATCCATAGCTGATGTGTCGACGCCAATGGACTCAAGAAACCGGCGGCTGCCAACAGCTACGGGCGTGCCGGTGACGACGCCGCGAATGCCACTTCCAGAGGTCTCGCGCACATCGGTGGGCACGGGCAATGGCCTGCCTTCGCTTTGCGCGATTTCGTTTGCTGAGTGGGCAAGTGCCTCTGCCAGTGAATGAACTGACATCTGCTCCAGTGCGCCCGCCAGAAGCAAAACTTCATTGGCGCTGTTCATTGACGGGTTTACCGATACAACTCCTGTGACCGACGGGCGCCCAGTGGTGAGTGTGCCGGTTTTGTCCATCAGTACTACGCGTGCCTGGCCAAGCTTTTCTATTGCAGCTGCGCCTTTGATAATTACTCCGAGGCTTGCTGCGCGAGAGGTGCCGGCTACGAGCGCAACGGGAGGCGCGAGGATCAGTGGGCACGGTGTGGCGACCACAAGAACCGCAAGCGCGCGAATGGCGTCGCCCGACAGCGCCCAGGCAAGCGTAGCGGTAGCTGCCGTCAGCGCAAGAAACCAGACTGCGTAGCGATCTGCCATGCGTACCATTGGGGACTTGCGGGCTAGGGCCTGCTCCACCAGACGTACAATTGCCGAGTAGGTGCTGTCGGCATGAGTGCGTTCGGCACGCACCTCGATGGTTTCGCCCGCATTTACTGAGCCGCTGAGAATTGCCGCCCCGGCGGTGAACTCGACCGGCAACGGCTCGCCGGTCAGGGTCGACTGGTCGAGGGTAGCGTGGGCTGACAGTAGTACACCGTCGACTGCAGCCATTTCACCAGCACGCACCACGAGTACGTCGCCGACCTTCACTTCATCGGCGCTCACTTCGCGAATTTCGTTCTCGGTGCGAAGGTGTGCCTCGCGTGGTGTTCGCTCTACGAGCGAAGTGAGGGATCTCTTTGCGCGACCCTCGGCAAACTCTTCAAGAGCCTCCCCGCCAGATAGCATGAGGGCGATCACGACTCCGGCAAATTGTTCGCCAAGGAGCAGTGACCCTGCCATTGCGGCTAGCGCGATCACGTCGACTCCGATTCGCCCATGTGCGAGCGCTTTGATGATTGACGCCGTTAGCGGTATCAGAACAACGAATACGCAAGCACCCCAAACCCAGTCTGCCGTGCTGCGCTGGCCTGCCAGCCAAAGGAGCGAACCAACCGTAAGGCCTGCCAGCACGATTGCGGCAAGCGTAGTGTGATTTGGGGGAAAGGTGATTCTGTGGGAGTTGCCTGGCGTCGAAGGCTCCAGCTGCGGGCCCCCATCGCTCTCCTCGCTGCGCATTGATCGCTCTTGCTGCGGCGTGTCTGCTGGATCTTTTGGGGACTCATCGTTCACGCGTGTAACAATACCCGGCCGAAGCGCGGTTTAGTGTCGTTGATGTACGTGCGACCAAAATCGCGACCATGCTCCAGCATCCAATCCCGCACTGACTCAGTGCTTAGCGGCGGCTTGCTGGATACCAGAAGGTTGCGGCGTAGGCCTTCGAGCTCTTCGCGGGTAAGAATGGTGTCACCCAGCGCTGCACCGATTGGCTTGAGTGCGGCGGTCATCAGTGCGCCAGGCAGGGGAAGGAATCGCGAGTGCACTTCAAGCACTTCGCGGGCAAGGAACTCCAGCCATTCTCTGAAAGTGAAGATGTCGGGGCCGGCAGCATCTACCTCTGTTCCGGCGGGGCCTTCAACGGCATCAGCAATGATTCGGGCGGTTTCCGGACGCGTGATGGGCTGAAGCCTGTAACCTGATTCAAGCGGGGTTGCAATAAGGGGAAATCTACGAAGAAACCAGCAGATGTTGCCCGTGAGCACATCCTTCTCTCCAACGACAAGCGTCGGACGTACTATGCAGTGCTCGATGCCGATTGTGCGAAGCACCGCATCGACTTCGCCCTTTCCTGCGTAATATCCCAGCGGGTCGCCGGGTTGAGCATTGCTTACGCCAACCTGAACGAAGCGTCGAACACCTGCGTCGCGGCACGCCTCCATCAGACGCACGCAGTTTTGAGCGGCGGTACGAAAATTCTGGTCGCCGTGGGGGAAGCGAATCCAGTATGTGTTAACAAAAACGTCGGTGCCTTCAAGGGCGCGCACCAGGTGGTCGCGGTCGAATCGCAGTTGGTGGATAGAGGAGATATGGGGAGCTGGGGAGGCGCCGGCATCCGGCAAATCCTCCGCCAGCAACGAGTTTGGCGGTCGCCGGTTCGTCAGGGTTGAAATCGTCCATCCGCGCCCGGCAAGCTCGCGTGCAGTGGCCTCTCCGATGTTGCTGAAGGCCCCCGTGATTGTGACTTTTTTCGGGCTCACTTTGGGCAAGCTCAAAAACGGAATCCAGTGCGCTTCTGTGCCCATTGAAGTGAACGATTGAGGCGCGAATCCTTTTCGCTCAGCGGCACCAGGCGGCTTTTTGCGGCGTCGGCAGCAAGACGATCAGCCATTTCATTTACGAAGTCAGGATCATTTGTCACGGCATTGACGTCGTGGATCTCTGCGAGCGAGCGCTCTGAGATATTCATTGATCCGACGCCAATGGTGTCGTCGATCAGCTGCACCTTTGCATGGCTCATCTGTGGTTCTTCAAACACCTTTACTCCGGCAGAGAGAAGTCGCGGGTAGAAAGAGCGGTGTAGAACGTCTAGTAGGCGCGAACCTATCCAGGCATTGGGCTGCGCCACCAGCACGCGAACGTCAATACCGCGCTTTGCGGCATCGCTTAATTTTGCAATCACTCTCGGATCAGTGAGGAAGGGCGTGCGAATCCAGATGCGGGTCTTTGCGTTGTCGATCGCCTTCATCAGGTATGTAGTTGCATCAAGGCCACTGTTCGGATTGTTTGCCAGTAGTGCGACGGCCGCCTTGCCTTGAGCGGGCCCGTGGTTGAGGCGGGTTGATGCCATCTTCTGAAGGGTTGAGGCGGTGCCCCCCTCCTCAGTCCAGCGGCTCAACATTTGCGCGGCGGCGACAGTTGCGGCGGGGCCGTCGATCAACATTGAGGCCTCGCGCCACTTGCCTGAGTGGTGGGTAAGGTTTGCGCTGCTGACCACGGCGCGGGCGCCGTCGGCCACTACGATTTTTCGGTGATCAACTGCCTGCGGGCCGTCTTTGAGTGTAAAGCGCGGGTTCACTACGAAGCGGGCGCCGGCTTTGCGGAGGCGATCAAAAAGTTCCGTCTTTTTCAGGAAAGGGATTAGGGGGGTTCCTTGCTGGTCAATCAGGATATTCACTTCAACACCCTGTTTGGCCTTCTTTATCAATTCTTCAGCGACCTCTTTGCCGTTGCCACTTCCTCCCCAGATGAACATCGCAACGTCAATCACCTGGGTGGCACCGCGGATCACATCGATCATCGCCTGGGCGGATTGTTTTGCGCCATCGACCCATTCGATGCGGTTGCCGCCGACAAGGCCGGGCGGTTCAAGGTTGAGCGGAGAGAAAGGGTTGGTGGCTGAGACATTGGCGCGCTGTGCGGCAACAATCGCTGCGATCGGTAGCCTGTTTGTAGTTTTAAGCGCTGCCATGCCTGCCGACGTACCACCTGCTGCATTTCGAGCCGACGCGCCTGCCGACACGCCACCTGCTGCTTTCATCATTCGTTCCACCCTTTTTCGACCGGTGCGCATACTACTGAATGGGTAGGAATATGCAACTCGGGCTGGGTAGGGCGCGGTGGTGGCCGCGGGGGGCCGGTGGGGGCGTGTATCGGTCTCGCAACCGGACTTTTATTCGTATATGAGATAAAAGTCGGACTGGGGCAGTGTTTTTGTGTGAGTTAGTCGCGATTACCCAGCAACATA
>CAYTTD010000136.1:0-5777 GCA_964440595.1 uncultured Gaiellales bacterium | reverse complement strand
TTCAAATCTGTAGATCTGGTGCCATGATTCGCCGCGATCATCGCTGCGCCACACTGAGGAATCGTGATCCCCGTCACATGTCATGTACTCGGCATAGTAGATACGTCCCTGCGCGTCCTCGCAGATTCCGTGGGCCATGAATCCACGCCCCTGACCTCGGCCAAACCAGCGTAATCTGCCGGACTTCTTCAAATCAACTATGCGTCCATCGGCGAACTTTCCAACAAGCAGCTCACCGCCGCACTGAATGACAATCATCTCGTAATCTTCATCAGGCATTCTGCTGAGCGGGAAAACTTCAAGCAGCTCCTGGTAGCCGAACAGATCCTGAAGGTAGCGAGAGTATCCGCCCCAGTTTTCTCCGAAAGGCGGGGTCATTCGTTTGACCCGCGTGAAATCACCGCCAGCTTCGCTGAGATAGATTGTGAAATCGCGAGTTGCCCATACCCGTTCATCCTCTGCGTGTTGCAGTATCAGTCGCTCTGCTTTGCTGCACTCGACGCCCTGCAATGCCGTTGGGGTCCACGAGATGCGTCGTGGCGTTCGCAGGAACAGCAACAGGTAGAAAACCAGAACAAACGCCGCTGCGGCACAAATTGGTATCAGGAAGATCAGATTCATGGTAGTGGCTGTTACCTCCCTACAGGCCAACCTGGCGATAAACATCAACAAACTGTTCAGCGACGCCACGCCACGAGTAGCTCATTCGGACGCTGTTCAATGCATTCGTACCCCTTTGCCGTGCTACATTCACATCTGATGACTCTGCGATCGCCTTCGCGAGCGCGATCTCGTCATCTGGCGGAACCAGCCATCCATCTGGCTTTTCGCGATTGGTGTTCACAAAGCTCGGTGGGCCGCCGCTTAGCGTGCCGATCACGGGCCTGCTGCACGCCATTGCTTCAAGAAAAACCTGCCCAAATGGTTCATCGGTCGAAGGCGCAACAAACACGTCTGCGCAGGAGATACCGGTTGGCAACTCGTCATGACCCCTCCAGCCAGCAAAGTAGACGCCACTTCCGCCTTCCACTTCGAATTGCTTCGCAACGGTGTGTGGGTGCTCGCCCTCCCATTCGCCTGGTGACCCTCCCCAAACAATCAGCGGCATCGTCACGCCGTGTTCGCGTCGAGCTCGAGCATGAGCGCGTATCAGAAGCGGCACCCGCTTGAAGTCCAGGAATCTTCCCACAAAAATCAGCGCGGGTTTTGGGTCACCGCTCGAGTCAAAGAAGTCGCGGTTAACGTCCTTGCGGTGGTAGCGGATTGATCCGGGGGTGACGTCTGTTTCGCTCCAGCCTCGTGGCTCGTCGCAGAACCACTTGAACAATTGTTCGCGGCGCTCGTCTGGGGTAATTGAAACTGGTCTAAAGTGATCGGTATCAACGCCGTTTGGGATCCAGTGAACCATGTCGCCTGTAAGGCCGAACAGTTCAAGAGCCAGATTTCTGTCATGCGGAGATATTGTGACGACCTTTGCGCTTCGCTCAATCTGGCGTTGCATGAATCTGGTCCACCACGCACCGTGTTCTGTTGCACCTGGATCAGCCGCGATGTTGACGAGCATCTTCATCTCGGTGCCATGGAGGTGCGTGATTAATGGAGTATTGGGCGCAACTCGATGACTCGCCTCATGCAGGGGTGTCAGGTGACAGATGTGGAAAACCCTTGCCTCTGAAAATGGAGAGTTGCTCAAAGCTTGAGACCAAGCGTCTACTGAGCGTTCTGCCTGTGTTGGCGACACCTTCCAGAACACCTTGTCTGGCACTCCCGACCTGTCTTCATATGACGGATGCATGGGCGGGGTTGCGTCCATTGCATCGACGGCTCCATGGCTAGCTTCCCAGGCGCGGACCGCGGCAGTGTAGTCCATGTGAGTCAATCGCTGCAGCGCTGATTGTGTACTTCGTCTAAAAAAAGTTGGTGCATGCGATCGGTCGCCAGTGTCTCCGAGCGACCCTGCAGCGATTGCCGTGGTCAGGCCTGCGTTCTCGAGTGCCGCTGCAAGGTATCTAACAACCTGTGCGCCACCGCCTCTGGGGTAAAAAAACAGTCCGAGGCCAACGTCAACGCTCATTTGGCGACAAGCTCGGTAACCTCACTCGTAACCTTTGTGATGTGTCGCTTGAACTTGATCTCCGACTCCGTAAGGCCTGCCGCAACTCCAATCAGCTGTGACATATGCAGTGTAGGAATGCCAATCTTGACTCCCAGGTGCTTCTCAGCCTTAGACTGCCATGCGTCAAGTGAGAGATGACAAAGCGGGCACGGTGTAACAATCGCAGCTGCGCCAGCTTCCTTGGCCTGAAGGAGTGGTTGAGCGACTTCGTTCAATGCGACTTCTTCGCGTGCCAAAACAATCGGGAAGCCACAGCACTTGAGCTTTGCGGGGTAGTCAACGGGCTCGCCGCCGCACGCGCGAATGATGCGTTCAAGGGATTGTGGGCTATCCGGATCTTCAAAGCCGAGGATGCTGCTTGGTCTGAGGATCTGGCAGCCATAAAATGGAGCAACCTTCAAACCGTTCAAGCCTTTGTTCGCGACCTTTTTGAGCAGCTCATATCGCTCGCCTGTTGTGATTAGCCAGAGGAAGTGTGAGACGTCAATTCCACCGTCGTACGGTGCGATTCCTGCCTCGCGAAGATGCTTGTTCACCCGCTCGCGGGCTGCTTCATCATTGTTCAGCTTGAGGCTTGCCTGCCTAAGATTCATCGTGCAGACGTTGCAGATCGTCATCAGCGTCTCAACACCAAGCTCCTGAGCCTGGCTAAGGATCCTGGCATTGAGGTGCAGGTAGAAATCAGGCTTGGCCTCAGCGATGTCTCCCGCTCCGCAACATGTTGCTTTTGGTAGATCGAGAAGCTCGATATCAAGCATCGGTGCGAGTGCCCGAGTTGAGCTGTCAAGCTCCTTGGCTGAGAGGCTCGCGAGGCATCCGGGGTAGTAGGCGACCTTTTCCATATTAATGCTCTTCCTTTCCATTGCGGTGAGGTTCCATTACGTCACTGCCGCTTCCAGATCTGAACTTGCTGGCTATCACGGTGTTCTCGCCGTAGTAAGTTGCCAGGTCTACCTTGTCATCCGCATCTCGAGCGCCGCCCTCTTCGTGCTTCGTTGAAATGATTGCACCAGTTCGCTCCTTGATTTCTTCAGGAGAGAACATCCTTTGAACGCCGAGGGCAATGTTTGGCTTTAGTGGTGCAGCTGGCTCTTCAAGGTCGCCGCCACGTCGATCGGCTACTTCCTGCCCCTCTAGAATTCTCCAGAGCCGTCTAACCTCGTCGAGACCTTTTTGCCTGTGCAGGGCTGAGTGCCACGGCGGCGGCGCCTTGCCGCGCATGGCAAGCCTTGCACCGAAGGCAAGCCACGCCGGCTTTGCGACTTCTGGACCAAGGGTAAATGGAACCAGAGCGGTCTCGCTGAGGTGGCCGTTGTAAAGAGCTTCCGAACCAGGGAAGTTGCCCTGACCCTTTGCAGAGTTGATGAAGACCTTGGCGTGCTTCGCGCCAGGGTCGTCAGTTATTCCATGGTCGAACATCGCTGCGCCTAGCTTTGCAATCGCGTCACGGGGCTGCACGCCTTTAGGGCACCTCTCGTTGCAGAAGTAGCAGCGGGTGCAATCCCACACGCCGTGAGGACCATTGAGAACGTGAAGTCTCTGTTCGGTTTTCTGATCGCGATCGTCGCCAACGAACCGGTACGCTTTTGCAAGTGCGGCCGGCCCGAGGAATGCCGGGTCTGCCTCCATTGAGTTGCATTCACTGACGCAGCAGCCGCACATGATGCACATGGTCTCGCGATTGATCTTCTGCTGGCGCTCTGGTGCTACCAGGTGCTCGCGCCCATCGGCGGGTGCATCCGGCAGATCTTCGGATCGTTGTAGCCACGGCGTCGTAGCCTTGATCTTTTTCCAGAATTCTCCCATGTCGGTGACCAGGTCGCGGATTACCGGCATATTGCCCATAGGCGCAATCACCGGCTCGCGTCCCTCATTCACCAGCTCCTTTACAGGTGTCTTGCACGCAAGAACTGCCTGGCCATCCATTCGCATGCCACACGAACCGCAGATGGCCATTCGACAGCTTTTTCGGTATGCGAGTGACCCGTCCTGCTCGTGCTTGATTGCCTCAAGGGCATCGAGGAGAGTGGCTTCTTCGTGAAGGTCAACCTCGTAGGGAACCAGCTCACGCTTCACGCCCTCATCGGTTGGTGTAGATCGCCATATCTTGAGTTTGAATTTCATCTTCTGCCTCTCTGGCTCAGTATGTTCTGATCGCTGGTTTGTAGTCGGTAATGGTTACTGGATGGGTAGATACCCTGATGGTTGGATCGTCAGGTGTTCTTGTGGCGAGTGAGTGGCACAGCCACTTCTCATCGTCGCGCTCAGGGTAATCTGTTCGAGAGTGGGCGCCTCGGCTTTCCGTCCTTTCAATTGCACACTTGGTCAGCGTGTCGCCCATCTCAAGCAGTGCCCCAACCTCCATTGCAAAGATCATGTCTGAGTTGAAAACCGGGCTGTTCTCCTGAACTGTTACGCCCTCGTTGTATCGCGCCCGCAATTCGGTGATCTTCCTGTCAGCCTCTTCCATCTCGCTTCCGGTTCTGAAAACGCCCAGGTTTTTGTAAAGCGTCGTTGCCAGCTCGTCTCTGAGGACTTCGCATCTTTCTCCCTTGCCGCGCTTCAGCCACTCAACACGCTCTTGTGCACGATCTATGGAGTCCTTCGCTTTGTCTGCGGTTGCTGCTGGCAGATCCTTCACTTTGCGTGCAGCATGCTCGCCAGCGCGTTTACCGAAGACAACCGTCTCGAGCAATGAGTTGCCACCCAGCCTGTTCGCTCCATGAACGCTTACGCATGCAACCTCGCCGGCGGCGTAAAGACCGGTAACGGGGGTCTCTCCCCAAGAGTTGGTGTGTACTCCACCCATCATGTAGTGGGCACCCGGGCGCACTGGGATTGGCTCGTCAATCGCGTCCACGCCAGCGTAGTCAAGGGCAAGCTCTCGGCTGCCAGGCAGTGCGCGCTTGATGTGTTCAGCGCCAAGGTGCGTGAGGTCAAGCAACACAAAGCCGTCAACACCGCGTCCCTCCATGATCTCCGTCCACTCCGACCTGCTAACGACGTCGCGGCTGGCAAGCTCCAGAGCATTTGGAGCATATTTCCTCATAAACCTTTCGCCATTGGCGTTTCTTAGAACGCCACCTTCGCCTCGACAACCTTCGGTGATCAGCACGCCATTTCGGAGCGTTGTGGGGTGAAACTGAAGGAACTCCATGTCCTTGAGTGGTGCGCCCGCGCGAAATGCCATTGCCATGCCGTCGCCCGTACATGCGTACGCATTAGTGGTGCCGTGATACATCCGGCCAACACCGCCGGTGGCAAGAACTGTTGCACGCCCAAGTACCGTTTTGATGCCGCCCTCAACGATGTCCCAGCAGACGACTCCAATGCAGCGGTCAGCATCCATTGCGAGCTCCATGCCAAACCACTCCTCATAGACGGTAACGTCATATTTGAGGAGTTGCTCATACATGACGTGAAGCAGCACGTGCCCCGTTATGTCAGCGGCAAAAGCTGTGCGCGGTGATCCTGCAGCACCGAACGGCCGTTGGGCGATCCGTCCGTTTGGGAGTCGCGAGAAGAAGCAGCCCATGTTCTCAAGCTCGATGATGTCGGCCACGGCTGCCTCACACATCACCTTTGCGGCATCCTGATCGGCAAGGTAGTCAGAGCCCTTGACCGTATCGTAGGTGTGCTTCTCTGCGTCGTCGTCGGCTAC
>CAYTTD010000135.1:0-5791 GCA_964440595.1 uncultured Gaiellales bacterium | reverse complement strand
CCCGGCGACCACGCTAACAAAGCGGGCCGAGGGTAAGGAATTTCTGGAGTTCTATGCAGAGAACGCGCTTGAGATTGCAGAGCAGGCGCTCTTTGTTCCCCTCACCACTGAGCAGCATGAGGCACTCATCGATCAGGTGGAGAAGATTGGCGCATGACTTTATCGCCACAACCACGGACCATACCCAACAATGGTCTGCCATGCCCCCGACCGGCTGTTCGCCGGTTGGGGGTAAAGCGTATTCGTAAGTCCGAGGCCATGATCGGCGCTGCATTGTTCCTTTGCGCAGCGGCATCCGTGTTCACGACCGTGGCTATCATCGTTGCGCTGGCAATACCTGCGACAGAGTTTTTTGCCGAGGTTGGCGTTGTTGAGTTTTTTACTGAGACGGAGTGGGCGCCGCTTTTTGCTGATGCAAGGTTCGGAGTTGTTCCTCTGGTCGTGGCCACGCTTGTCACAACATTTTGGGCTCTCATCGTCTGCATTCCGCTTGGTCTTGGTATTGCGATCTATTTATCTGAGTACGCTGGGCCTCGTACTCGCGGATTTGTGAAGCCGACGCTGGAGCTCCTCGCAGGCATCCCAACTGTCGTATATGGATTCTTTGCGCTAACCTTTCTCACCCCACTGCTTCAAAGAGTATGGTTTTTGGGTGATCCACCAATGATCTTCAACGCACTGTCAGCTGGTCTGGTTATGGGGTTCATGATTCTTCCAACAGTGGCATCTCTATCTGAAGATGCGATGACGGCAGTACCTGACTCGCTGAGGCAGGGCGCATACGCATTGGGCGCAAACCGACTTAAGGTCTCTGTCAAGGTTGTTGTGCCGGCAGCGTTGTCGGGCGTGATTGCATCGTTTGTTTTGGCAATATCTCGCGCGGTGGGTGAAACCATGATCGTTCTAATTGCAGCTGGCGGAACTCCCAATCTGTCGTTTGATGCTACCCAGGCGATGCAGACGATGACGGCGTTTATTGCGGCCGCTGGTATTGGTGATCAGCCCACCGGAAGCATCGGTTACAAGACTATTTTTGCAGTCGGTTCAACCTTGTTTGTGGCAACTTTTCTCATGAATATGTTGAGTATCAGGTTGGTGCGCAAGTATCGCGAGGTGTACGAGTGAGTCGTGAAACAATCAAATCATTGGAACAAAGACAGCCACTGGTTGAGCGGGCAAAATCAATGTTGTTTCAGATTCTGTTGCTGTCGAGCGTAGGATTCAGCTTATTCTTCCTCGCTGTGCTGTTGGTTGATGTTCTGGCGACAGGGTCTTCTCGGATCGACCTGGCTCTGATCACACAGTTTCCGTCTAGCTCGCCTGAGTTAGCGGGTGCGCGCTCGGCAATCATGGGAACCATCTGGGTAATCGGAATCACTGCAATAATCTGTGTTCCGTTGGGTGTTGGCGCTGCCGTATATCTCGAGGAGTACGCAGACGCCAATAGGTGGTACAACCGGGCAATTGAGTTGAACATTCAAAATCTGGCTGCGGTGCCATCCATTGTCTACGGCATTCTCGGTCTCGGCATCATAGTGCGCGCGTTGGGGTTTGGTCAGACCGTGATCGCTGCTGCCTTTACCCTTACGCTGCTGGTTCTCCCGATAATGATTATTGCTGCTCGTGAGGCACTGCGCGCGGTGCCAGACTCAATTCGTTCTGGCGCACTAGCGCTCGGTGCAACCAGGTGGCAAACGGTTCGCCATCAGGTGTTGCCAGCGGCAGTGCCAGGAATTGCTACCGGCGCGATACTCTCACTATCGAGAGCAATCGGTGAAGCTGCGCCTTTGATTCTGCTCGGTGGTTTGACGTTTGTGACGTTTAGCCCCAGCGGGCTCAACAGCTCATTCACGGTGTTGCCGATCCAGATTTTCAATTGGATTTCTCGCCCGCAGGCTGAGTTTCATGTTCTCGCCGCCGCTGCGATTGTCGTCCTGTTGGCAATCCTATTGGCAATGAACGGGTTGGCGATCTACTTGAGAAACCGCTATCAGAAAAGGTGGTAATGGAATGATGGGTACAGGTCAGAAGGTCAGGATAGTTGCGCGAGCCAAGGTGGGGCCTTCTTCGCTGCTGCCAGTGGAAACGGTCTTTTCGCTGGAAGACGTCGCTGTAAGCTACGGAGGTGCTGTCGCGGTCGACGGCATCTCAATGGATGTCTACGCAAACCAGATTACTGCTCTGATTGGTCCGAGCGGTTGTGGCAAGAGCACAATCCTCCGTAGCCTGAATCGGATGAATGACCTGATTCCGGGTGCGACAATGACTGGTTCGATTCGCTATCACGGCCAAAACCTCTATGCCAAGACCGTTGATCCAGTCGAGGTGCGAAAGCTTATTGGCATGGTGTTTCAAAAGCCTAATCCATTTCCAAAATCAATCTACGACAACGTCGCTTTCGGACCGCGAGTGTTGAAGATGAAGGGGAGTATGGATGAAATTGTTGAAAACGCTTTGCGGCAGGCGGCTCTTTGGGATGAGGTGAAAGACCGGCTAAAAGACAGTGCGCTTAGCCTTTCCGGTGGCCAGCAGCAGAGGCTGTGTATTGCTCGATGTCTTGCGGTTGAGCCAGACGTCATCTTGATGGATGAGCCTGCATCGGCGTTGGATCCGATCTCTACGTCGCGAATCGAGCAGCTGATGCTTGAGCTGAAGGGTCGCTACTCGATTGTGATTGTCACACATAACATGCAGCAAGCTGCACGCGTGTCAGACATGACCGCGTTCTTCTCGGTCGATTCAGCCGCCGAAAATCAGAGGGTCGGTCGGTTGATTGAGTATAGCCGTACCGAGACCATTTTCAACGGTGCATCAGACGAGCGCACCAGGGCATACGTGTCTGGGCTATTTGGCTGACTCGCGTCATCGTTGCAACTTGCGGGCGTTTAGTGTCGATAAGCAGGTGCGGGATAAATGTTCAGGGGTTTGTTGAGGTCAGTATTCCTTGACAGGGGCCTTACAAAGCTTGCTTAAGGGGATGATTAATGATGTCGCTTGTAAAAAATGTTGGGCAGCCAGTGCCGAAATGCTCTCCGCATAAACCAGATCATGATCCCGCCTCGTGTGACAAATTCTTCGATGTGCAAAGAGGCGTCGATTATGCAGTGGGGATTAATCCGAACGCTGCGAATGGTGGCATGATTGCGTTGACTGATAAAGGTCGTGCGTGGCTCGAGTGTCGCTATGGCCAGACGCCTAAACCGGTAAAGGGCGATCTCGGTGAGAAAGAGATCGGCCGGGCAATCGAAAAGAAATCGGTTTCCCTGCCAGAGCTTTTTGTTGACTACAATTCAAATCTTGTTAACGATATGAGTAGAGTTGGATTTTCTGCGCTTGGTGGCGCTGCGCTCGTTACAGCCGCAGGGGGCTTAGCTGGCATTGCATTTCAGGCGCCGTCAGTACCTTGGCGTGGCCTTGCCGGGCGCGGCGCAGTAATCGGCGCATTCACAGGTCTTGCAGTTGTTATTGGCAATCGCCTGAAGAATGATTAAAGAAGCGCTGAGGCGGCCTATCGTCCGGGAGACTTAACGTCGAACCCAAGTTGCCGGGCGGCATTTGCTTGGCGAATATCATAGGTGATGAACTTTATTGAGCCAGAACCTGCTCGCAGCGCCGCCGCCAGGTGCATCGCATCAAGGCTTCGAGCTCCCGTCTCAACCGCGATTTCTGTTGCCACCGTACATAGGTGCATGTCTAGCTCAACGATGTTGGCGTGCGTAATCTCAGCGTTAAACTCTTCCATGCCGGCGTGTGCATCACTTGATTCAAGTCGCAGTGCCAATGCGCGCGTAACCTCAACTATCGTGTGTCTGGCAGTAATCCAATCAGGGTGAAGGGCCATCATTTCAACGCAGGCTGCTGACTCTGCTTCGATCGCATATCGCTTTACCCAGGCCGAGCTGTCTAAATAAAGGACGCTCAAATACCGCGGTCCTCGGAGATAGCTCGCTCGGATGACCAGCCTGGTTGAAAGGCAAAGTGTTGTCGGGGAATCGGTGCCGGTGTGCCTTTTTTAGCCCCTGGGGTTATCCATCCCTCAGCGATTCCCTTGCCGAGGTTGTCTGTGGTTGAAGTGGGGCCCAAAACAGCCTTTGGTGTGCCTCTTTCGGTGATAACAATGCGTTCGCCTGCAGCTGCTCGCTCCAGGACGTTAGCCAAGTTAGATCGTAGCTCTCTTACGCCAATTTCCATGTGTACTCATATTATAGCAGGTGTGTACACTAGCTTGGGTTCAAGTGATCGAGTCTGTGATCTGGCTATTAACCGAGGTGGGAAATGCGTCTATGAAGATCTCCACGTCGCGCATCTGGTCAGGGAATTCCTGAGAACGACTCCCGTCGGGCTTCCGCTTGTTTGGGCGAGTTGACTTCTTCAACAGCTTGCCTCCTAGCGAAGCTGATCCCGCGTCCTGCGTCTGAAATTTGTCTATCTCAACTACGATGTGTTGACGATTTGCTTTTGCGTCCAGGTATTCGATAACTGCGTTGGGAGGATCATCTTGAATATCGTCGCTGTCCCAATATTCAGCTGTCTCTTTGAGCGTGAATTCGCCGAAGTCTCGTTTGGGCCGGTCGTTGAACCAGATAACGCCCTCGTCAACGCCGCTTAGCTCGATCTCGAATTTGTTTGACTCAATTTTTCCGCTGCCAACGTCGGCATTCATTACAAGCAGTATCGTGCCAGCGTCTGAGTGCGCCTTCTTCGCTCCGCAGCCGTTTAGCAGAAGTAAAGTGAGCACAAGAAAGGCGCAGGTGATAGTGAGCGTGGTGTGTCTGAACATGCAACCTGTGTGTCCCGGTGTGCACTCCCCCAAACATTGAGCTGGTCTTATCGTTTCGCAGGTGAGGTCGTTTGCCGGGGTCTGGATTCAATAATCAGGTATGGTCAACAGCTTAGGGGTTGACTAGCTAATCAAGGGGAGAGGTTTATGAGGCGAGCGTATCGCATCTATTTCGGGGTTCTGTGCAGCTCTTTGGTGGCCGGCGCCTTGGCGTTATCGCCAATGGCGGGCGCCGCAGGGGTGAAGCCGGGGTTGGCGCCAGGAGCCTGGATCGGCACCACCCATGCGACCGGCACAACGAGTACGTCGCGCGGTTCGGGCAGTGCCAATGAGTCGGGTTCGATTCTGATTTTCGTATCGGTAAACGGCGATGTGGCGGGAAGCATGGAGCTTGCTGGAATGGCAAATGCTTCCGGTGGTGGTGGCAGTGCAAATATCAAAGTTGTCTCTGATATCAACTTGAATGGCTCTCCGCAAAAGATAACCTGGGACGGTGATCTGCGCATGATCGGCACTGCGTCTTCCGGTAGCTTGACAGTGCCTGTTGACATGACCTTGCCGACGACGGGTGAGTTTGAATTTGCCAGCACAAGCTGCAACGTTGCGTCAGGTGATCTTGCAATTGACGGTAATGAGACGCGACGGGCTTCAGGGATGAGCACTAACCTGAAGGCTCCGTTCATTCTGTACCGAAAGAGCTACAACCTGAAAGATAAGCCGTCGGATCACGTGCTTGCTGAGGCCGCTTCCAAACTTGGTAAGGAGTATGGAGATCTTTACAGCAGGCTCATTCAGCTCACCAATAGTGCAGCTACATCGATTGCGGAGTACCAAACGGCGCTGAATCAGCTTGAGGCGCTGTTCGCAAAGGCCAGTGGAGTAGACGCCTGTGGCGCCAGCAACACGCAAGGCATGCGAGGCGACACCAACCTGCATCGCATGTTTGCGCAGGCACTGCTCACACTGATTCACAACAATGCGCTCTCAACGCGTGATCTGATCAAGGCAAGC
>CAYTTD010000134.1:0-5798 GCA_964440595.1 uncultured Gaiellales bacterium | reverse complement strand
CAATGTGATCTCAATTACCGATGGTCAGATTGCGTTGAAGCGTGACCTCTTCTACTCCGGTGTAAAGCCCGCCATCAACGTAGGTATCTCGGTTTCCCGTGTAGGTGGAAATGCACAGATCAAGGCGATGAAGCAGGTCGCTGGTACTTTGCGACTTGACCTTGCTTCATACCGAGAGCTCGAAGCATTTGCACAGTTTGGTTCAGAGCTCGACGCAGATACACAGGCAACTCTGTCGCGTGGCGCACGCCTCGTGAAGACGCTAAACCAGGGTCAGTACGATCCATGGTCAGTGGGCGAGCAGGTTGCGATCATCTGGTCAGCTACCAACGGCTGGCTCGACAAGATCGAAGTTGACGACGTTGAGCGCTTCAACAACGAACTGCGCGAGCGGGTAAAGGGCTCAGGGCTTGGCGATCGAATCGAGAGCGCAGGTAGCCTTGAGGAAGGAATCGTCAATGAGCTCAAGGGGCTGCTCACCGATTTCACCAACGACTTTGTTCCTTCAAAGGAGAAGGCGGTTGCAACCGTCTGATGAGCGTCTCTTCTGTCAAAAAGGCACAGGAAGTCGCAGCAGGTACACCTGTCGGCGTGGCGTGGTTCAGTGCTGCTCCCGAGCGACTCACCAATTTCTATGGTGGTGTCTTTGGCTTTGAGTTTGAAGAGAGAAAACATCCTGATGGATCTCATCACTGGGTGTGTCAGGATCAGGATGGATTGCACATAGAAATCAAATCGATCTCGCGTCACGATGATCCGATCGTTGCATCTCCCGATGCCTTGGCTTCGCCAACTGACACAGTAACCGGGGTCTCACGCATCGAGATCTCATTCGTTGTCAATGACATAGAGAGATCGGTCAACAAAGCGATATCTGAAGGAGGCGCTGTCGCGCTGCTTCCGGTTGATCACGGCTGGGGCCCTTTTGCTACTGTCACAGACCCCGACGGTAACAGAATCGGCCTCTGGCAATCACCGGCAGAAACTGACAGTGCAAGTTCCAACGACCCCATGAGAGGCAGTATCTGATGGCGACGATTCAAGACCTTGAGCGCCGTATTGGCAGTGTTACAAACACCAGAAAAATCACCAAGGCAATGGAGATGGTTGCGGCAGCAAAGCTACGGCGCGCACAAATGCGCATTGAGCGATTGCGACCGTTCGCAGATGCCCTGATCGAGCTGGCAGTACGTGTTTCAAAGGGCATCCAGAATGCTCCGAACCATCCTCTCCTTCAGGAGAGAGAGGTTGATTCTGTCTGCATAGTCATGTGTACCGGTGACCGCGGACTAGCTGGGGCTCTGAATGCAAACGTTTTGAGAAGGTCATTGGCTCTATGCAACGAGTGGAAACAGAAGAACGCTGAGGTACATTGGGTAGCTGTCGGAAAGAAAGGTGCAACGAGCCTGGCTTTTCGAGGATTTGATCTTGATCGCGCATACCGGGGAATCACAGACTGGCCTGAGTTCAGAAATGCTGAAGAGATTGCAAGTGGTGTAATCGAATCGTTCAACAAAGCCGACTATGACAAGGTAATCATCGTCTATAACAGCTTTGAGTCTGCAGTCACTCAAAAGGTTATCGTGCAGGATCTTCTACCGATGACTGATGAGCTCTTGCGCCTCGCATTGACCTCAGCAGGAATCACAGTGGATCCAAAGGCAACTGATGCAGAGCCGGGAGCCGCAACAGACGACAAGCCCAAATACGAGAGCGACTGGTTCTTTGAGCCTGATACAGACGTGCTTCTTGATCGACTGTTGCCGACATACGTTGAACAGACAGTTTTTCGTGCACTCCTTGAGTCAACAGCTTCGGAGCATGGCGCGCGCATGACCGCGATGCGTAATGCCTCTGAGAATGCAGGTGAACTGATCGACGATCTGACACTGGTGAAAAACCGGGCACGTCAGGCTGCGATTACACAGGAAATTCTTGAAGTAGTAGGTGGCGCAGAGGCGCTCTAAACCAATCCCCCCAAAAGTCCAGAAAAAGGAACAGGATAGACAAAATGACACAGAACGGCACTGCATCACACGGCAAAGGCACCATCGTTGAAATCAAGGGCGTGGTGATCGACATTCGCTTCGACGGTGAGCTTCCTGCAATCTACAACGCGCTTGAGATTGAAGTTCCCAATACCGACGGCGAAGGCACACACAAGCTGATTGCTGAGGTACAGCAGCACTTGGGAGATGACAAGGTTCGAGCAGTTGCCATGGATGCCACCGACGGCCTGGCTCGCGGCGCGGCAGTTGTCGACACAGGAAGCCCAATCACCGTTCCTGTTGGTGAGCGGACTCTCGGGCGCATATTCAACGTCACAGGCGATGCAATCGACAACGAGCCAATCGATGACGGTCTGCGATGGCCGATTCACCGATCAGCACCAGCTTACGACGAGCTGAACCCTACTGTCGAACTGCTTGAGACCGGAATCAAGGTCGTTGACCTACTCGCCCCTTACATCAAGGGTGGCAAGATCGGCCTCTTCGGCGGTGCCGGTGTTGGCAAGACCGTTCTTATTCAGGAGTTGATCAACAACATCGCCAAGTTCCACTCGGGTCTATCAGTGTTTGCCGGCGTAGGTGAGCGCACGCGTGAAGGTAACGACCTCTGGAACGAGATGACCGAGTCAGGCGTTATCGATAAGACCGCGCTCGTTTACGGCCAGATGAATGAGCCTCCTGGCGCGCGCCTTCGCGTGGGCCTCAGCGGGTTGACAATGGCTGAGTACTTCCGCGATGAGCAGGGGCAGGACGTTCTGCTCTTCATCGACAACATTTTCCGCTTCGTACAGGCGGGCTCTGAGGTGTCAGCTCTGCTCGGCCGCATGCCTAGCGCCGTGGGTTACCAGCCAACTCTCGCAACCGAGATGGGTCAGCTTCAGGAGCGCATTACGTCAACCAAGAAGGGGTCGATTACGTCCATCCAGGCTGTTTATGTGCCAGCGGACGACTACACCGACCCGGCTCCTGCAAACACTTTTGCCCACCTCGATGCAACGACCGAGCTTTCGCGTGGCATCTCTGAGAAAGGCATCTATCCAGCTGTGGATCCGCTCAGCTCAACGTCTCGGGCGCTTCAGCCGGGAATCGTCTCAGACGATCACTATCGCGTTGCAAACGAGGTGCGTCTGATCCTGCAGAAGTACAAGGATCTGCAAGACATCATTGCCATCCTCGGTATGGATGAGCTCTCAGACGAAGACAAGGTAGTGGTCGGCCGCGCACGAAGGATCGAGCGCTTCCTCTCACAGCCGTTCTTCGTTGCCGAGCCATTCACCGGTACTCCTGGCGCGTACGTCAAGCTTGAGGACTCGGTGCGCAGCTTTGACGCAATCCTCCAGGGCAAGTACGACGACGTGCCTGAGCGGGCTTTCATGTTCAAGGGGTCGATTGAAGAAGTTGAGAAGGCCGCAAAGGAGATGGCTGCTGCGACAGCCTGAAACGAGGTATAGGTTTCATGTCAGGAAGACCTGGATTTCCAGTTAGGCTGGTAACACCCGAGGGCGTTACGTTCGATGGTGATGCACAAGAGGTAATCGTCAGCGGCAAGGGCGGTGAGCTTGGCATTCTCGCACGGCACGCACCGATAGTTGCCGATCTTCAGATGGGTTCATGTCGCATACAGCTTCCAGAGAATGATTCATGGAAGGTGTGGGCCACGGCCGAGGGTTTTGCAAAGGCGCACGATTCAACAGCAACCATCCTTGTTGAGGAAGCACTTGAACTGTCAGAGCTTGAGGTTGATTCCTATAAAGAGAAGCTTGCCAACGCAGAGGAGCGATTGGCTGCTGCCAAGGCCGCTTCTTCCACCGAAGAAGACGACGTGTACCGTAGGGACGTCGTAGCTGTTGAGCGAGACATCGCGTGGTACCAGCACGTGATTCACTTGCTTGAAGACTCCACCAATAACTGAGCTAAACCCGCTGGGATAGTTCGATGGCAGCAACTCCGGTAGCTGATGCAACCAAAACGAACACTGCGAGCGTGAAATTTACCTTTGCTGCCCGTGTTCGCTCTTTTGTGCCTCCAACGAACAATGCCACAAAAGCAAGTATTGTGGAAAGCGAAAGTAGTACCAGGTGGATCACGAGAAGAAGCTGAATGATCTCAGCGACATCAAAACTTCGGAACAGATCCGGCATCACGCGGGTACTGATGTAGGCCGCACCGTAAAGAATGCCTGAGCCAAACGCGCCGATCAGCATCGTTACGGCAAAACCCATCATTCTGCTACTGAAGCACTCACGAGCATGCGATCGAAAGACCCTCCATACGGAGGTAGCAACAGGCGCAGTGAACTCTTCTCCGCGGTCCAGAACGACTGCCAGAATTCGGAACTCACCTGCAAGGATCAACAGTCCGGCTAACATTGCTACGATGCCGGGGCCAGGAAAAACAAGCATCAAAATGCCAAGCAACACAATGACGACGCCAACCAGTAGCCGACCAATTCGTGTCAATGGCGAAACAATGGGCCGCTTATTGGCTCTACGTTCAGCCGCCCGTCGTTCGTAGCGTTCAACGAATCGTTTTCCACGTTTCTCATGAGTCATCCCGCAACATCATTGCAAATGGGCAGGGCGTCAGCCAACCCTGGGTGGTTTTTCTCTGGTTAAACCTCCCCCTTGTCACGATACAAAAATGGTCTTACTGTGGTTACTGAGGGGGCATTTGCTGCTAAATGGTCACAGGTACCTGACTGCACTACCGCGAACTCGTAGGGAGTTTGCGCAGAAAGGGCGATCATGGGGTCAGGAGCAGTAAGCCTGATAAAGGTTGAAACTACGACGTCAGTGCAGAAGACTGCACCTGACGAGCTAACCAGTCAAACCGAACAATCAACATGGCAGGAATCCGAAGGCTCTGAAGGTTCCGGCTCGTCTTCCACATCACCCACAGGTGGGTGCGGTGGAAGTTCCACAAACGATACATGCTTTCTCTCAGATCCGTTAGAGCACCTCGATGACGCAGAACAAAATCAATCTGCCGCTGGAGGAAGCTTAATGGAGGCTCTGCAACAGTCTCTTCTCAGCAATGGCATGGGCGCATCATGCCAACCCGTAACGTGGGGTTCAACAGGCGGATCGATGATGCCGTGGTGACGAAAAATCCCTCAGACAATAAATAACTCAATACCATTTCATTTTCTGCCGATAATCAAAGTAGTCCATGAACGATCCTACTAATGAAAATGGTTTTACCTTAATTGAATTGCTTGTAGTGATGATAATCATCGCAATTCTGATGGCAGTTGCCGTAATGACGCTAATGGGCGCACGGGACAAGGCAACAATCACTGCTGCAAAGGCACGCGCCCTGAATCTTTCAAAGTGGCTTGAACATTGTGCCGCACAGGAACAAGGGTTGAGCTACAAAAACTGTACACCTGACAGGATGAAAGAAGACGAGCCGGGTCTTTATGCTGACTTCAAGCAACGCAATGGCTGGTTCTGTAACAACACTCCGGGAATGGAAGGCTCTGACCCCCCTGGATCCCCGAACTGCCCTAATGCTGGGTATACACCGTGGAGTGGCCAACCGGGAGCAGTTCTTTATCAGGTTCTCGACGGTCAGTTTTGGGTGACATCAGTCACTGATCGCGAATTAAAAGACGGCGACAAAAGAGTGCGTGTGGCGTATTCAGCATCTAGCGCATCAAACGGTGAAGAACGAACATGCCGAACGTTTTATGATAATCCGTCAAAGATTTGGAACTCACCAAAATACTGCCCTCGCACCCTCGACGGCGGGCTACGGGGCTGGTAAAAGCCTTCAATTAACTAGAATATT
>CAYTTD010000133.1:0-5834 GCA_964440595.1 uncultured Gaiellales bacterium | reverse complement strand
AAAGCTGGATCTCTTTTTTCCACAAATGCGCTGATGCCTTCAAGATGGTCGGTAGTTGACATCGCTGCCTGCTGGATTTGAGCCTCGTACTCAAGTGCAGAGTCCAGATCGCAGTTGAGCGCCCTATAGACGGCTTTTTTGGTCATGCCCAGCGCTTTTGTTGGCATGGAGGCCAGCTCGGCAGTGATTGCAAGCGCGCGTTCATATAGCTCGTCGTCGCCAAATACGCCATTCACCAGCCCAAACTCGTGTGCGCGGTTTGCGTCTATTTTCTCGGTGGTCCATGCGATCTCAAGTGCACGCGCCGGGCCAACGAGCTGCGTGAGAAACCACGTTGCGCCGGCATCAGGCACGAGCCCGATCTTCAGAAATGCCCGTATGAGAATAGTTGATGAGGCGCCCGCGAACCTGAGGTCGGCGGCAAGAGCAAGGCTTGCTCCTGCGCCCGCTGCAATGCCGTTGATTGCACACACGACCGGCATGGGTAGATCGCGAAAACCAAGCGCGACTCGGTTGAATGTCTTTCTCAGGTAGTCATCAATCCGTAGTGGCTGCCCGTTGTCGGCTGCTCTTGCGGCTGCAATCTCAAGCAGGTCTTGCCCTGCACAAAAACCCTTTCCTGTTCCCGTCAGCAGCACCGCTCGTACTTTTTTGTCGCGCGCAGCCTGCCGTTGGCAATCGATGAGGTGGTCGATCATCTCGCGGGTAATTGCGTTGTATTTTTCGGGCCTGTTGAGGGTGATGACGGCCACGCCATCTACGACCTCGTATGTAACGATGCTCATGGTTTCATCTACCTTCCCGTAAATGCAGGCGTCCTTTTTTCCACAAACGCGCTCATGCCTTCTTTCTGATCTTCGGTGGCAAAAAGCATGTAGAATGCATTGCGTTCAAACGAGACACCCGCATCAAGCGTCGTGGTGTGCGCCGCCTTGACACACTCTTTTGCTGCGCGCAGCGCAAGGCTGGACTTTGAGGAGATCGCGTTGGCTACCGCCATTACCTCGTTCCACCACCCTTCCGTAGACGCTACCCGCGAAACCAGCCCTGCTGCGAGAGCCTCATCGGCAGTGATCATGCGCCCTGTCAGGATCATGTCCATTGCAAGCGCCTTGCCAACCGCACGCGTGAGTCGCTGAGTGCCGCCTGCGCCTGGAATGATTCCAAGGTTGATCTCAGGTTGGCCAAACTTTGCTGATTCGCTGGCTACCACAACGTCGCACGCCATTACCAGCTCGCACCCACCGCCCAGGCAGAAGCCAGACACACCGGCAACTATCGGCTTGGTTGCATTGTGCACAGTATCCCAGCCGTCGAACCGGTTTTCCACCATTAGCCGTGGCACGGTGGCATCAAGCATTTCTGTTATGTCAGCACCTGCGGCGAAAACCTTTTCGTTTCCTGCCAGCACAATGCAGTTTATTGAGTCATCTCTCTCAAATTTTTCTATCGCCGCTACCAGCTCGCACATGAGGTCGTAGTTCAGAGCGTTCAATGCCTTTGGTCGATTCAGCCGGATGATGCCAACTGCCCCTTCGGTCTCGATCAGGATGTTCTCTGCTGTTGTTACGCTCATCATTTCCTCCGTCGGACAACTCGTACGACGGCAGTTTACATCCGTTGATCAACCCGGGAACAGATTGTCAGGCGTGACCATCTTCTCGATGGGCTTCGAATCGCTCGCGGTGACGACAAGATCAACGTGATAGGCGACGTCGCGAACCCACACCTGCGTAAGGTAAATCGTATTGGTTTGGCCAATCTCCGCAGTAAGAACACCAACGAGACCGGTTTCTGACAGCTTCGCCTCAATCTTCCTGATGTCAGGCTGCTGCCTTCTAAGCTCGTTCGCTGACATGCGGATCACATGGTCGAGGCTTTGGTCGGCTGCCTGCGCTGCGCTCAGTGTCAGGTAGGTGGCACCTGACTGCCAGGAAGCCGCACCAGCGCCGCTGGGCGCAGACCTCCATTTTTTTGTTTCAGGTAGACAGAACCTTGTGTCCGGAATTGCATCTCGCGACAACTCCAGTTCTCTGAGCCTGTGGCAGTTTTTTGGAAGACCGTTCTCAACAGGTATTGGCGACTGTCGAGAGTGCTGAAACGTTGCGCCGCCGATGATCAGAAAGCTTGCCAGCAGGCCGACGGCCATCAACCACTTTCCCCTTGCCGGGACGAACTTCATCTGGCTTTTCTCCTGGAGATTTCTGTGGCGGCAATCGTGGCTGTGGTTGCGCTGCTATCCGCTGCGAACTTTGGCGCAAGCGGTAACAGCGCCCGCCAAAAATCACCTTTAGCACGTGACAGGTCTACCGACCCCTCTGACTCAACCTTGCCCCCTAATCCCATCGCAACTCCACCGCCCACCTTCCACTCAGCTCGCCCGCGCCGATCTACCTTGATCTTCATTGTGCGCGAGATGCCGAAGCCTGCCCACCCCTCTGCGCTGGCAGTTTGCTCAATGGCCGCACCGGCATACTTGGCGCCCAGCTTGGCCTCAGCTCGAGCTTTCGCGCCAGCAAAGGCCTCTCCGTCAAGGTCAATTGTTGCTGATGTCGGGGTGACTGACGCCTTTGCCTTGCCCTGCAGATTGCCTCCGATGCTGGCGCGCGCCCTTGTCTTTGCGTATAGCTGTGCATCGCGCATGGGGCTGATCTGCGTTGATGCTTCGCCTTCGATCTTCACCACATTTGCGTTGATGCCGCCCTTTATCTCTACGACCGGAACAATTGAGTTGGTGCTGCGCTTTATTCTCATCCCCGCATAACCATCGGCGCACAGAACGCAACCATCGTATGAGACCCTGGTTGTGACCTGCCCACCCGCGGTCTTTGAAGAAGCGCCTCCATTGACAACCTTCCATGCAACCCGGGATGCATGGTCGGGCCCGCCTTGGGGAAGGGCTGACCCGACCATCGCCATCAACAGCGCGATGCATACGAAGAGGCCGCTTGCCTCAACCGTGCTGGATCCCGCATCAGACCGCACATGCCGCAAGGGGCTGGGCAGGAACTGGGGGTGAAGTGTGCGTCCTGATGTCATGGACGTAGTGAACAGATCAATGTGCGCAAAATGTTGCGCGCTTTGTAACAAGAGTGGGGAGATGTGGTTACAGAATTCCCCGTCGCGACGCCGTGGCACGTTATCTGCAGCAAAACTCCCAAGGCCATCAGGTGAATCTGTATATTGCCGAGGTGACTTCTGGCGACAGCAAACAATCACAGGCCCAGCCTGCGGTGCTGCTCGAAGACCTCACAAAGGTCTACGGCAAACACAACGCAGTCGACTCTCTCGATCTTGAGATATCTCCGGGGCAGTGCTTTGGATTTCTCGGGCCGAATGGCGCAGGCAAGTCGACGACCATGCGCATGCTGTACGGGTTTACCAGACCAACCTCAGGCAGTGCAATCGTACTGGGCCGCGATGTAAAAAAGGATCTACGGCGCCTTAAACAGGAGATAGGTGTTGTGCCCCAGACAAACAACCTTGATCCAGATCTTCCCGTTCAGGCAAACCTTCAGGTGTACTGTCGCTATCTGGGACTCGATCGACGAACCGCTGAGAAACAGATCGACAGAGTCCTGAGCATGGTTGCCCTCGCTGACCGGCGCTCGGCAAAGATCCACGAGCTGTCGGGTGGAATGCAGCGCCGACTCACGATTGGGCGAGCACTTCTCGGTGATCCCAAGCTTGTGTTGCTTGACGAGCCAACTACCGGACTCGACCCGCAGGCGCGCCGCGTTGTATGGAACCTCGTGCGGCAGTTGGTTGCCGACGGCTTCACGATCATCCTTACAACCCACTACCTCGAAGAGGCCGAGCGTCTTTGTGACAACCTTGCGCTAATTGATCAGGGAAAGAAGGTTGCTGAGGGATCACCAGCTGACCTCATCACAGAGTACACGGGCGGCCTGGTTCTGGAAGGCAGCTGGGGCGCCGGATCTGAGATTCCGAGCGAAACGTTGGCGGCGGTTGCGCAGGCAGGTCTCCAGAGCAGCAAGACCCAGGATGGCATCGTTGTCTACAACCGTGCGACCGGCGAAAGCGACACCGCAAAGCATGAGTCTGGTGAAGAACTCCTCGAAAAAATTCCCACGACGGGTGCTGCGAGTCGAGTGCTTCGACGTGCAACGCTTGAAGATGTGTTTTTGATGATCACCGGTCACGAACTACGCGAGAGTGGTGCCTGAGGTGGGCGGAGCATTTGACATTCGCTTCAGTAGCGCAACGGCCGTTTGGTTACGCCATCTGGCGGTTTACGCTCGAATATGGAAGTGGTCAGCCATACCGGCGATCACCGAGAGCACGGTGATCCTCCTGGCTCTCGGCATGGGTCTGGGATCGCGAATTCAGGGGTTCGGTGACGGATACATCGAGTTTCTCGCACCGGGCTTGATCATGGGAAGTGCGATGTGGGCGGCAGGATACGACTCAAGCTACGGAATGTTCTTTCGCATGGAGCGTCAGCGCACCTACGATGCCATGCTTGCCACACAGGTTCAGGTCGCCGACGTCGTTGCGGGCGAGGTGTTGTACGGCGCGACTCGAGCTGCTATTACCAGCTTTCTGGTTGGCGGCATCTACTGCGCTTTTGGAATACTTCCCGTTTTGTCGCTGGTGCCGATTGTCTTCGTTGGCGCCGCAATAGGTGCGGCTATCGCTACGCTTGGGGTTGCCGTATGCACACGCTTTCCGGTAATGGACATGCTCAGCCTGTTCATCTCTTTTGTGCTGATGCCAATGTTCTGGCTAAGTGGGGTTTTTTACGATGTAAACGACTTCTCTTCGCACGCACAGATCGCACAATGGCTGTCGCCCCTCTACCATGGCGTCGCAATGTCGCGCCATTTTGCCACGGCCAACCTTGGTCTCGTGGACCTCGGTCACCTGGGAGTAGTTGTGCTGATCGTTGTGGCTCTATGGGTGCCAGCGGTTCGCGGGCTAGGTGGGCGAATCCTGAACTAGTATGAGAAGGGAGGTCTGGCGCTCTGGCCGCCGCCCGATGTAGGGTTGATCGCCATGCAGATCTCAAGCTTCACTGCCACACGCGCAGCCGTTCAAAAGCCAATCGCTACCCCCGTGCCTGCCGCGCCCGTGCCGGCTCCGCAGAATCCACCGCTTCCGCCGCTGCACCTTCGCACGCCTGAGCAGCTCAAGGAGGGCATGGTTGTAAACGTACGCGGCGCTGGCTCTGACGATCTGGCCGTGGCGCGTCTGATTCAGGATGGCACCCAGTTCATCGCCCGCTCTGCCGGCACAACCATGGGCCTGACTGATGTAGATATCAACGATCGGTCGATTGATCGCCAAGGTGCGCTTGGCATGGCTACATTCAATGGCAACAAGGGCTGGTTTGGCCTCTCAGAGCGGTCAACAAAAGGATTGATGGAAGGCATAAATCGGCTCAGGGCAAAGCCGTTTGCCGAGTGGACCGAAACAGAGCGTCAGCAGTTTGTTCAGGCAAATGAAGCTGTGCTGCACGAGGCTGGGCACGTAACACTGCCTGGGTACACGTCTGACGACGTTAACGCCTGGCGTCGCGCCAACCGCGCGATCGAAGAGGGCATGACTGAGATCGTCACCATGACGCGTATCGAAGATTTCATGAGGGAGGAGTTTGGTGTTGAGATTCCAACCCTCACGAATCGCATCAGCCAGTCAGTCAGCGCCTACACCAGGTACTCTGAGCGACTGCAGCGCCTCCTTGGCATGGCAACTGATGGCTCCAGGCAAACCGTTGCCGCTGCGGCTAGCCTGATCGCAGACAACTTCCGTGCTGACAAGCGGGAGATGGGCATTGCCGAGCTTTTGTCTGCAAATCTTGGTGGCCCGAATGC
>CAYTTD010000132.1:0-5845 GCA_964440595.1 uncultured Gaiellales bacterium | reverse complement strand
TTCACTGTGCCTTTTCTGATTTTCAGGGCTCTGGATATTCCTTCAATACCAAGGTCAGCTACGGCGCTCAGGAGTAGAACTTCGCGTAATTTTTCGGGCAGAGAATTTAGGGCAGCTAGTACCCTTGGGTCGCACGGGAGGTTGTCAAGATCTGAGTGTTCAGTGAGATTGGATTGTGTGGCTGTTAGTGCGTTTATTTGGCGTCGCCACTTCTCCTGACGCTCCGAATGCCTCAGAAGAACCTTGTTCGCGATACCAAAGAGCCAAGCGCGCTCACTTCCCTTTGAAGCATCAAAGTGTCGTTGCGCGCGAAATGCTTCCACTGCAACCTCGGAAAAAAGGTCGTCCGCGTGATCAACACCGCAACGAGTCGCGAGGTATCGAATGAGGATTGGCCCGTTAGCTACAAGAGCGTCGGCAAGCGTATCCGCCGTGCTGGGCTCAGTTCGCTCTTTCATTGGTGGGCCTGTGTCTGCCAGTCTTTCGCTGCGTTTCAAGAGGGTAATCATGGCATTAGTTCCGGCGAATTGGAAAAAAGGTTCCAAATCGGTTAGCCGGAATGCTCATGCGGGGTTATGGTGAGCCTGGCGTTGCCCCGGAGGTGGCTGGCAATCAGCTCTTAGATGTCTTGCATGTGTCGATGCCAAACAGCTTATATAGAGGACAAAATCCGACTGCGCCCGTCATTACCATGACGGCTGCCAGTGCTATGAACACGATGCCAAGCGGCTTGCCGAATCCGAAAACGGCGGCCAGCACCAAAAATATTGGTGCCAATGCAACTGCTCGGAGAATGCGGTCGATTTTTGATTCGTTGCAAGGCATGGTTGCTCCCATTTCATTCATTTGTATTTGTTGATAGCTGCTTGGGCAATGCTCGGCGGCGGCTCGTTGCGGCCATGACCTGTACTGCTATGGCCGAGTGTAACCGCTGGTCAAGTTGTAATCCAAATTCACCTACGATCTTAGAACCATGATTACTTCCTCTACAAAAACTACTCCTGAAAATCGTGTGTTTACGTCAGTAACGAACCTCCCGAGTGATTTGCCTGCCCCTGCGAAGTTGACTTCAACGGCGTTTCCGCAGATCAATGAACTTGCGATACATCGTCATGGATACAGCAACCTCCAGGTTCGCGATGGTGTGAACGATCGTTATCCTGACGGGTTTCAATTCTTTGAGGCACACAAGCCTGGTGGTGCGCACAGCGCGGGTACCGACTTCTTTGCCGCGGTGGCCGCTGCCAATGCGTTGTCGAAGGCACCTGGTTCAAGCGGTGCCCTGGCGGTCGTCCAGGCAGCGGATGGTGTATTCAAGATCGTGCAGCCTGCTGCCTTGCAGTTGCAATCAAAGACGCTTGTTCCGTTGACGCTGGACGAAGGCGATCAGGTGCGTCCTTCGTCGCGCGCCATCAAGGCGATCGTGCAGGATGACACCTGGGTTGACCTGTCGCACTAGACTGACTCTGTATCGCCTCACCAGCGAATAGGTTCCTCGATGCGTTCAACGAATCGCGGTGAACCAAACGTGCTCAGGTGAGCATTGTCGATCTTCAGGGCAGTGGCGAAGTCGATGCCGGCGGCACCTTCGCCAGCCTGGTTACGAAAGAAGCACGCCAGCTCGTCCCTGGTGGTGAACTGATCGTGGTTCGCGTTGGCCGATGTGAGCAATGTCATCGTCTCAGAGATGGCGTATCGATCGTAGGTGGTATACCCAAGACTGCCGTCAGGGAGCCAAAAATTGGTGCCCACATACTGGTCGTGGTGCCTGGCGACCGTAGCTTCGTCGGTTGAGATCTGGCCATCGCGCGAGAGGTCATACTTCTTGATTACGCGTTCAGCGACGATGTCACACGTCATCGGTTTGGAGCGATCAAATCCGATTGCGTCTATTGTGACCCTTGTTGATGGAATCACAATCTTTGGGTGCGTTGTAGTGGAGATGTTCATCGGTTGATCCTTTTTGTTGGGGGAGGTTAGTAGCGAAAGGTTTCCGCGATGCGTTTGACGAATGTCCGTGCGCTAAATGAGCTTTCGTGGGCGTTGTCTATTGCCTGGGCAATCTTGAAGTCGATGGCTGTGGCTCCTGCGCCTGCTTGGTTGCGAAAGAAGGACGTCAGCTCCTCCCTGGTTGTGAAAACGTCGCGGTTGGTGTTTGCAGCGTTGAGCAACGTCAGGGTCTCGTCGATCTTGTAACGGTCATAGACAATGCGTGCGGTACCCCTGAAGCCGGGCGTGTATGACCCGTCCACATGCTCATCAACGAATCTCGTGACAATTGCTTCCTCGACCGAGATTCGGTCGTCACGAGAGAGGTCGTACTTCTTGACAATGCGATCGGCTACTACGTCAAAGGGCACGGGCTTGGCGCGGTCGTTGCCAACTGCATCGACGGTAACTCGGGTTGGCTTGGTTACATTCATTGGGAGTCCTTGTTGGTCGTGGGTGTTGACAGAAGTGTAGAGATCACTTCGCTTCCAAACAATGAATGAAATAGGGGTGATTCATTCAAAAAATGGATATAATATGAGCGTGGAACCGTCCCTCAAATCTCTGAGAACACTGGTCGCCGTATCTGAGACTTCGCATGTCGCCCGCGCAGCTGAAGTGCTTGGCATTCCCCAGCCGACAGTTTCAAGGCACCTGCATGCTTTGCAGAATCAGCTCGGCATTAGTTTGGTCGAGCCCGACGGGCGGGGGATTCGCATCACCATCGACGGGCACAAAGTAGCTGAGAGAGCGCGGCAGATAGTTGAAGCAGTCGACTCACTTTGTGTGAGCAAGGATTCTTCAAGCACATTCGTGATAGCAACGTACGAGGTGTTCAGCATGCCCCTTGCTCCATTTCTTCTGGACGCGCTTGGTGGCAGCGAGCTGGTGATCAATGATCAGGATCCAGGCGGCATAGAGTCTGCTGTGGCAAATGCAGAAGCTGACATAGGGCTCACGTACCTGCCGATTGCCGATACGCGTGTGCGTCATCTCAAAATCGGCAGCGTTGTTGTTGCTGCTTACGGCCGATCTGACGCGCCGGCAAACTCATTTGTGGTTCCGCTCAACACTTCCGGCGGCACTGCTGGCGGTGTAGAGGGCATCGACGGGTGGCCGATCAAGGCTGGTCGGCGCGATGTGGTTGCGCGTGTAACCTCGTTGCATGATGCGATAGCGTTATGCCGCAGCGGCATTGCCCTTGCATACATTCCCGATCTGGTGGCGGATGCTCACAACGCCCAGGCAGCTCGCAAGTTCAAGCTGCAGATACGCCCGGAACACGCCAGGGCTAGGAAGAAGTGGGATGTATTCATGTGTGTTCGCCACGGCGAATCGGATGCCCGAGTTGCGGATCTCGCTGGAATTGCCCGTAGATCATTTGACGCCGCGCGCGCCGCAGTCGCCGTCGTCTCGTAAATTGAGTCGACTTTTTCATTTGAAACAGCACGCCTGCGGTTCGACGATATTCTGAAGAGTACGAGGTTGGTAGCAATTCAAGCGGGGGTTTGATTCAAGTGGCAGTTAATCCATTAATGCTCGCTGGCGTGGGCATAGGCACTGCAGGTGTCGTAACAGCTCTGGGGCATACATTCATGAGTAACTATGCGGCCGATCACGCGCCGCCGCAGAGCTATGCAAACATGGAGGAAGCAGGATTCAGCGCGGAAGACATTGAGGCGGTTCGCAAGCTGGATCGGGAGCGTTTCGAGCTTCGAGGGGGCATTGAGAACGCCACTGAGATGCGCGTCACAAATGAGAGATTGGCCTTCGAGACAGAGAGTGCGCGCGACAAGGTATCGAATACGGGAAACGCGATCATCATGGGATCAATTTTCGGTGCGGCCGCTTTTGGGGGATTCGGAATGGCTGGGTTGGCTCGTGGGTCCACGGTAAGACAGGTGTCCGCTGGTATCGGCATGGGCCTTGTCGGCGCTGGATTCGGACTCGGAGTGATCTCAATGATCAACGATAACTGGCGCACCTCTCCGACATATTCACGAAACGCCGCATTCGTGTCGGGATAAAAACCGGCACAGATCAATTGATCGGTAATTAAGCGAGCGCTTTTTTCACTTGCTCTGCTGCACGAATTCCTGAGCGAAGAGCACCATGAACCGTGCCCGGATACTTGGGTTCAGTCGCCTCGCCAGCAACAAAGGCCTTGCCCGATGGTTTGGCGATTGCGCGATGGTCTGCCAGCGACGCCGGCACCCAAAACAACCACGTCACTACTCGCATCGCGCTGAGAAGCGTGGACACTTGCGCCGATGCTTCTGGTTGCCACGATGATGGAAGCACCAGCCAGCCCAGCGCTCCTGATGAATTGTTTCCGCGTATGGCGCCCTGCCAGTTGATCTTGCATCGCGGCATACTACGGTACGCGCTGACGTGGACCGGCAAATGGTCGGCTGCGTCGCGGCTACCTCCAGCCGAATTGACGCATCGCGTCCAATGCGCGTTGGGCGCTATCCGCCACGCTGTCAGCAAACCGTGCGCGTGAAGCAAGGTCGGTATTACCGCGGATCTCTCGAAAGCCAACAACTGCTTCAAGGAATCCTGACACGCCGCCCATCCGGGTTGCGTTGGCATCCAGGAAAACCAGTTCCTTCCGAATTGCATCTGGTGATGATGCGCTGCCGAACGCTTTGTCTAATTCGATTCGCAGTTCATTGCACTTAGACATGTACATAGCTGCGATGTTCGACTCGGTTCGCAGTCGGTCCAGGTTGAATGAGTTGGAGCTCGAGAGAGGCCCGGTTGGGAACTTGGTTAGCGAGTTTCCGGTGGGTGCGCTATTGCGGACAATGTTGCCGAGCGTATCGTTGAGTGACGAAATCAACGCGCGAGATGGTCGATCAAGTGGAGTAGTTGGCATCGCTTTTGCTATTGGTGTAGTTGCTACGGAGGAGATGATCATGGTGCAATAATGCTTGATTGCGCGTGCAACCTTCGCGCGAAGGCGGTGTATTTGGCCGTGACAGGGCACGCGCCAAGGGCGCTCTCGGAAACGTGCGCTAGGCTGTGTTCATGGGTGCCAAGCCAAATGACTGCGACCTGATTTTGCCCGGAGGAAGGGTTATTCCCGAAGCCAGGCTCACATTCAAGGCAGACGCGTACGGTGGCCCTGGCGGTCAGCACGCAAATCGTTCGGCGACCCGAATCGAGGTTTCCGTAGCAGTGGCGAGCCTTCCTCTTAGTGCCAAAGAGCTTGAGATGCTCCGTTTGAGGCTGGCAAATCGAATCTCCAACGATGATCGAATCTCAGTACGCGTAAGCTCGGAGCGAAGCCAGCGACAAAACCGGGTGCAGGCGGTGAAAGCACTCTCAGAGCTTATCTCTGGTGCGATCAAAGTCGAACGACCGCGACGTAACACCAAGCCAACTCATGGTTCCCGGCTTCGTAGAACCAAATCCAAGACAGAGCTTAGCCAAAAGAAGGCATCGCGCAGCTGGCGTCCAGACCAGTAAGTGCTGAATTGACTGAAAAAAGAGGGGATGAATGTTTTTCGCGGGATGAAGTGCTTGTCAACACCTGTAGTTGCCGAGTCCATCTTGCAATTCGATCATTCGGGCAAGCGTGGTTGCCAATTCGCCTCTTGTGACTTCTTTATCTCTGTTGAATCTGTTGCTTGCATCGACCGACATGATGCGGCAAGCAAGCACTCGATTCACGTCGTTATACAGAGTGTCAGACGTCGGGACATCGGTTGGTGGGCCTGGCTTGCTGAAGAGTATCTTCCCCTCAAGTGTTGTGGTGCGCGCAATGAATGCGGCCAGTTGGATGCGGGTCAATGAGGCTCCTGGAGAGAAAGTGCCGCCTGTCTTCTGTCCCACACCTGACCCCGCGGAGTGG
>CAYTTD010000131.1:0-5853 GCA_964440595.1 uncultured Gaiellales bacterium | reverse complement strand
CAGGTGTACTACGACGAGCAGGGCAACCTGCTTGGCGAAGAGATTGTTGACAGAAGTGATTACGAGAGCGAGAAGAAAGAGGCTTTGAAGGCCGTTGATCCCCAGGATCAACTGCTTCCAGAGTACGAACGAGATAACTGAACCTTCAACACTGACATATAAAAGTTTCCGTATGCGCGAGTGCGCGTGCCCCTACTCTCTCCCCCCTCGATAACGGGCATGCAGACGCAGCATTACGGAATACGGAGCCCCGGACGGCCATCTGCGGCTCCACCTGCGAAAACGAGAGTGGTCATGACTCATCATCTTCGCAGTTGCAATAGAAAACAGGGCGGCACCGCACGCGATACCCCCCTCTCGCCGCTAGTGGTGACCGCCCTGTTTCTTTGCAAAAGCTTCTGCTATTCCGCCCTTCATCGCACCAATTGCAGAGACCTTTCCTTCCGGCCCGAACAACCCCGAACCACACACTACGGCGCGCGCACCGCAGCGCACGGCATCAGCAACGTTGTGCGGCTTTAGCCCACCGTCGACTTCAATGGTTAAGTGCGGCGCATGCTCGGCAGCAATGCGAGCAGCTCGCTCGATCTTCGGCAACATCGTGCCGATGAAATCCTGGCCACCAAATCCAGGGTTGACCGTCATAACAAGAAGCGTCTCGACGTCTGGTAGCAGATCAATCACCGACTCAACAGGAGTACCAGGGTTCAACGCCAGTCCAGCGCTTGCTCCCTCTGCAGCAATCATCTGAAGCGTACGATGCACGTGAAGACTGCTCTCAGGCTGCACTATGATGCGCTGACACCCAGCAGCAGCGTACTTGGCAATGTCGCGCTCAGGCTCGTGCGCCATCAAGTGCACCTCAAATGGCACGCGTGTGGCCGATCGGCAGTCACCAATCATCTCCCAACCAAAGGTAAGGTTCGGCACGTAGCGGTTATCCATTACATCCCAGTGGATGTAGTCAATGCCTGCGCTTTCAAGCTCAGCAAGCTCAGCGCCCATCCTCGACCAGTCAGCTGCAAGAATGCTGGCGCCCAGTGTAGTTGTGGTGTTTGTGTCGGTGGATTCCATGGGTGGGGAGTATAGCCGGGGGGCGAAGTATTTTGGTTACTCAACGCGTTCCGCGCTCACGCGCAGCCACAACCGTAATGAATGTGAATGGCACAACCCACGGAAGGTAGAGGTAAAACCAGTGCTGCATGGCAAGCTGGCTTGCCCACATGACTGCACCGATGCCTGCTGCGATCTGCCAGGCATCACGATTTCGGGGAATCAGAAAATAGATTGCAGCGGATGCCACAACGAGGAGTTGTACCAGTAGCTGGAGGTTGCGCCATCCCCATAAACCCCAGATGCTGAATGGGCTCTGCCGATCGTGTTGAAAGCCCCACGTTGCGTCAACAAATGCGCGAAGGCCGCCGGGCCAGTGGGCAATGAAGGCGGTAAATGCGCAAGCAACTGCTAGCGCAGCACTGGTCACCTTCAAAGTCTGACGCAACCGATCATTCATGCCAGCGTGTGCGATGACTGGCAGCGCAAGCAGGGGCATGAACTTGATTGCTGCTGCCATCATCATCACTGCGCCGCGCGCCCGCGCCCACGGTAGACAGACGAACGCCATTAGCATGACGCCGGCCATCAGGGTGTCATTGCTGTTTGAGTTCAGCGTCCACCCCGTAAACGGATAAGTCACCCACGCAGCGGGCAACAATACCGCCGCCCGGCGAGAGAGCCACCGCGCACCGACCAGCGCAAGTGCGACGATGGCGATAAGGTCGCCGCCGATTGATACCACGTGCGCAGCCGGCAGCCCAAGCTCCCAAACCTGGTCGTCAGGCTCATCGAAAACAAGCGCACCTGGCACGTAAGCGAGATAGTTGAGGGGCCCATAGGTGTCACCGTGAGCAACGTCTGGGGGAAAGTTTCCGTAGGGATTCTTGCCGTCGATTATTAGATTGGCGCCCGTAACTCCAGCGTACCCAACGTCTACTGCGCTTGAGCTGTCGTAGTTCACCGCATACCTGGCTCCGCAACAGAAGACAATCAGAACAGCCAGCGCCCAAACAGGCAGATCACGCCGCCACCAGGGGCGGGAATCATAGTCACCAGCGTCATCGCCACTCCCCTCCCACTCCGATGGAACTCCTCTCGCCCACTGCCACCACATTCGTGCGCCAAGCGCCAAGACGGGCGGCACCGCAAGCGGCACCGACCACTCGATGGATCCTGAATTAAATGCTTCCCATGATGGAATGAAGCAGAGGAGAAGAACCGCGTCCAGGTTTCGCATAGACATCAACCGCCCGCGGTCAATCATCACGAGCAGAAACAGAGCGGTGAACGGATAGAAGATCCACCAGTTACTGAAGCCTCCACCAAATGACGTGCGGTCGCCACGCGCCATGGACCAACCAATCTGGTATCCACTCCAGATGCCGGTTACTTCGCCCGACAGATCTCGCACTGCAACGCGCAGCTCGACCTTGCCGTTATGCCAGAAGTCAACCTCCCACGTGCCGTGCTCGCCGTAGTCGGCTCCTGCCGCAATCACTGCGGGATCGCCAACCTCACGCAACCTTTCCCGCACATCGATGTTGCTTCGCGCTATCGCTATTGCTTCACGCTCGCGAAGCCGCGGCGGCAACTTATCAGGCGAGAGAAAATTGCGACTCGTGATCTTTCGCTGACAGACGTCAACCACCACTGACGCCAGATCCCGGGTGCCACCCGTCTCGCGAACCCTGACGGTTACCAGAGCTGCACCACCACGAGCGGCGGGCTTGCCATCGGCAACGACCAAAGCGCCGGGCCTCATCCGCAGCAGATCCACAACCTGACGATCCAGCCGAGCCACCGACTCTGCGGTGCTGCGCCCTCTCGCCTTGCCCTCGCCACACTTTGCCGCGCCAGCCGCAGGAACAATAGAGTGCGCGCGCTGAGGCATGGCAATGAACATCCCAATCATTACCGCCGCGACCAGCAGCGCCAAACAAATTCGCGCGCGATGAAAGCTCATGCACCACCGAAGCGAGGCGAGCATCTCATTGCCCGCCCCTCTCATCCCCTTTACCTGCCAGCGCAGAGCGAACGCCCAGCAAGCCGTTTGACTCCCATACGCCGCGCGCTGCACGAAAGGTCCACAGCTTGTTGCCAACAAAGCCGATCGGCGTGACGATCACGACCGTTATCAGCTGCGCCAACACTGGGCTGTGATTTACGGGAGACCAATCCGCTAGCAGCATGGTGAGGATCACAAGCCCCAACCCCAGGCCGATCAATCCAACAGCTAGAAATGGTGCGTACTCGCGCAGCCACTTTGCGTGCGAAGCAGTGCCAAAGGTCCAGCTACGGTTAAGCTGGAAGTTCGAGAGGTTGGCAACGACAAATGCAGCGGTCGCCCAAAGGTGCACGTGCATCAGCTGAAACTCCGCCACTGGAATTTCAACGAGTATCTTGCGCGGCTCACCCATTAGTGCGCCAACAAGTGCGAACACCACAAGGTTGACCACCACGCCTGAGCCACCGACGAATGAGAACCTGATCAGCTGGATCCAGTTGTGACGGTGCCTTACCGTCAACCACCACCATAACCCGCCGGCGGCCTGATCTTTTTCTTGAGGATCCTGAACTTCCACCTGAGTAACTGTACCAGTTGTTGTGCCGGTCAAACCGCTTCCCTGAAGGTTGTGGCCATGACCTCTAGGCAAAATGCCTACGCACCATTCCGGCAATGTCTGACAGGCGACGCCGGCCTTGCCCCTGCTCTGACAGCCCGGCTGTAATCAGAGGCGCAATCGAATCGCCGGCCAGCAGCGAACCATGGCTGCCACCGGCATGAGCGCTGCCACCGATATCCTGAAACTCCCAACCCAATCGGGCAGATAGGAGCACGTCTCCGGTATTCACGCAATCAAGCGCCGAAGCGATCCGCTCGAGGGCGTCCGGGTAGTGCTGATAGCGGATCATCCCTCCATCAACCTCAATGTCGAGCACGCCCGCATCGCCTCCAAACTCCCAACCCGCGCGGTCATTGCGCACGTCATCAAGCTCAGTTATTGCTCCGCCTGGCTTGCGGCGAAACCAGAACTCACCGCCATCGCCATTGGCAACGAGGTAACGCTCATTCTCGTTGTCGCGCCAGACCGCAACGTCTACTGCCGGCGACTCGAATGCTCGCCCGGCAACCCACTTGAGCTGGGGAGGCTTTCTGCCAAGCGTGTAAACCATTGCGCATCTGTTGCTCGGTGAAATCGCAACCTCGCACTGCTCCATCTCGTCGTACCGACTGCCCCGGAACACTTTGACGTCGTCAAAGACCTCCTCGACGCTCGCGTAGCTTCCATCGAGAACGGGTGTTTGGCCATGGTCAGCACAGATGATCAGAGCATACTCCTGCAGAAATTCCTCGACCTCTCCAAACGCCTCGACGACCTTTCGCACGGCTCGATCAGCAATGCGAATTGCGCGCCCGGTCGAATCGGGCCCGAGCTTGTGCGATGCAGCGTCGTGCTGCCCCAGATACAGCAGAAGGAAGCCAGCATCAGTGTTGCGCACCAGCCACTTGGCAACGTGCGCGCCTCCCCAGTCTCGCGGACGCTTGATCCCCACCTGGGGCAGAAGCGGCTTACCGGACGCATACAGCTCACCGAAGTAAAAGTGATCAGGGCCATAGACTGATTGAACATTCACCCTGCGCGCAATGCGCCCAACTGGCCCCCAGTCATGCTTCATCGTGTGCCTCTGCCTGCCACGCCACACGAGGTAATTGATGGCTCCTGACTCAACCCCTGCGTCGTGCAGGTCTTCAAAGATGGTGTGTACGTTCTCAGAGAGGTGGATGTGATTCAGATTGAGGATCACGTCTTCGATCGTCTGCTTGTGCCCCTCGATTCCGGCGGCAGTGAAGCTTGAGCCATACTCGACAAATCTACCCTGCCCACGGTTAAACCAGGAGAGAGATGGGATTCGGTGCTGATCGGGCCCAACTCCCGTGACGATCGACGCCAGGCAAACGGGTGTAAGCGATGGGAATGGGCTGATTGCCTCTCCCCAGTTTGCCCCCGCATCAAGCAGCTCTTTTATGCACGGGGCGTTGCCCTCGTGGATGGCTGCCCCCAGCGCGCCGCTGCCAAGGCCGTCGATAACCACCAGCAACATCTTCTTTGGCCTGGCGTGTTCAGTGTCAGTCGGCAAGGATCCTGAGGCCCCTGTGCCTTGTTGCGGTTCGCTTCTTCATCCTGATTGCAAACCATGCCGCAATCGGAGCAAAAATAAACCCGACAAAGGGCACGTAGAAGGAAAGCGAATTCGCCGCGCCTGAAGCTACCGAAACCACAGTGCCAACTATTCCTGCAACTCCCCCGGCCTGCACTGAGCCGCGAATGAATCGGTCGGCTGATACAAAGCCTGGCACAACGCCAATGACTGAAATCGCGACAGCTCCAAGTAGCTCACCACCTGCAGAGATTGTCTTTTCATCCCACAGGCTCCACACGGCTCCTGCTAAACCTGCGGTAGACAATACGAGAATCCAGGTAATGATGGCTGCACCGCCGAGAGGCGATTCATCGTCGCTTGCTTTGGCTCGAACCGCCAGCCTGAACGCTCCGAGCACGACTACGGGTACTGCGACTAGCATAGCAATCGTCTTCACATCGCCAGCCGCCGGAGAACCGGCAAATCCCAGCACGATGGCTCCGAACACGATCAGACCGCTACCAAGAACACGATCCGCAATCATCGCGCCAATCGTTGTGGCAAACCCCAGTAGTGCGCCGATCGCCGCAACTGAGGCGATATCTCCAAATCCAACTCCGGGGAGCCCAGCGGGCGAAAAAACATCCATGCGAC
>CAYTTD010000130.1:0-5863 GCA_964440595.1 uncultured Gaiellales bacterium | reverse complement strand
CGGCGGAGTCGACGTTGGCTCAAAGACTTTGGTCGATGCTGAGGCCGCCGTAAACCTCGCGTGGAGCGAGCCAGCAATCACGATTCAGGTTGGCAAGAGAACGTACCTGAAAACGCGAGCATCTTTGGGACAGGTTTTACGCACCAAAAATGCACTTGCACAGGCATGGGGCGTTGGTCGACTACCTGAGGGCGCACCCGTATCACCTCCGGTTGCGCCAGCAACTCTTGATTTTCCCATCAAGGTGACGGTGGAAAGAGATCCAATCAACGCATGGTTGGCAGACGTTGAAAAAAGAACTTACATTGCGTACCGGGATGCAAGTTACGTTCTCAAAGGACGACGACCCAAAGTCATCAGGCACGTCACAGGGCAGGCACTTCGCACTGAGGTGCTGCGCAATTGGCTGGTTGATGAGATGACTACATTGCCCACAAAAACCAAGACCACAAGCCTTCAGCCTTCGGTCATAGAAAAGCTTCCACCAAAGATTACGGTGAAGGAGCTAGGTGTTGTTCTGGTTGTTGATCGGTCAGAGAGACGACTGCGGATCTGGAGCCCGCGAAAGCTGATCAAGAAGGTGCCGATTGCGGTCGGAGTGTCTGAATACCCTACCCCTCTCGGTAACTACACTGTTGCCGAGATGCAGAAGAACCCAACCTGGTTTCCACCTGACAGTGAGTGGGCGGAAGATGCGGAACCCATACCTCCGGGCGCCGATAATCCGCTTGGTACGCGCTGGATCGGGATGGACCACGGCGGTATCGGCTTTCATGGCACACCGAACACTGCATCTGTTGGCACGGCGGCGTCACACGGCTGCATGCGCATGTACAAGAGCGACGTTGAGTGGCTTTACAAGAAGGTGACTATCGGCCCGCCGGTACATATCCGAGCCTAAGTCTGAAACAGCTCTTCCCTGCATACTCGAAGATGGCTTGACGGGGAGAGGCAAGAATGCCATCTTTGAGATCTGTATTGCCACTAATTGGCGCCGAATCTGCCATGCTGCGCGATGCGCGTATTGCTATGGGATCGGCTGCGGGAATGAACGAAATGGCGAGAGTCGCTGCGTCGGCGTCTCGCCGTGTAAAAGCCGAGATGTTTGTGGTGACGGATCCTCACTTAACCGAAACCCTGATGACTCAAGGCACCCAGGGACGCTTTGTCTCACTTGTTCAGGATGGGGCAATGGCGGCAGATCCACGGCATCCAAATACCCTGAGAAACGTGGGCAACGGATACGTCGGCGTGTTTGACTACCCGAACTCGCCATTCAAGATGCACTCAAAGGCGATAGCAGCGGACGACGGCATCCTGGGTGCCGTGTCAACAGCAACACCGTCGAGGAAGCTAAGGAATGAAAGACCTTTCTCCTTCGACGTGACGGCCGTCGTTGACGGAGAGGCTGCGTCAGCGTTGAGCCGAGGCATCGCGGGTCCGATGACCGGATCAGCTGGTGGAAAGCGACGCTCACTGGCTGCAACCTTTGGGATGGCGCGCCAAGGCGTATTCGTAAATGACCGGCTGCTCGGCGTCAGGCTGCTCGGCGAAAGAATTGACAACCTGCTTGAGACCGCAGGTAATGATCGCCTGTGGATAGCAAGCAAGATGATTCAGGACAAGCGGTCCGTAAGGCACATTGCCCGTGCAATGAGCGCAGGAGCCGATGTTCACGTCTGGACACTAGGGGTGCATGACAACAGACGTGGTGTCGCAATGTTGCGCGAGGCAGGCATTCCCTTCACACCCGTGTTCGATAAGGCACTTCATGGCAACGCGATAATTGCCGGCGACACGATGTACTCGGGCACAGCCGCACTCACGCGACGAGGCCTCGCACGCGAAAGCGCAAATCGCTACTCGCGCGAGATGGGATTCTTCACCGATGATCCATCAATGATCGAGCCTGTTGCTCGGGCAATGTGGAAGATCAATTGAAAAACCGTTAGACGGTTGCGGGAGTCGCTCCCTCAAACTGCTGCTCCTCGGTTGACCCCTTCAACGCAAGCGTTGACGAAGTGCCGCCGGTAACAGTCTGAGAGACGAGGTCGAACCACCCGGTACCTACCTCACGCTGGTGTCGAGTAGCGGTATAGCCGCGATCCTCCATTGCGAACTCACGCTCCTGAAGCTCGACGTAGGCACTCATCCCTTCACGGGCGTAGCCGTAGGCGAGGTCGAACATCGATGCGTTCAGGGCATGGAAACCGGCAAGCGTCACAAACTGGAACATGTACCCCATGTCTGCCAAATCCTTCTGGAAGGTTGCGATTGTTGCGTCATCCAGGTGGCGCTTCCAATTGAACGACGGAGAACAGTTGTATGCCAGCAGTTTGCCAGGGTACTTTGCATGAATAGCCTCAGCGAACATCCTTGCCTCTTCTATGTTCGGCGTTGAAGTCTCACACCACACGAGATCAGCGTACGGTGCATATGCGAGGCCACGGGCGATTGCCTGCTCGATGCTGGCGTCTACTCGGTAGAAACCTTCAGCAGTTCGTTCGCCGGTGCAGAACTCCTGGTCACGATCGTCGATGTCGCTGGTGAGGAGGTTGGCCCCAAGCGCGTCAGTTCGTGCTACAAGAACGGTCGGCACCCCGGCAACGTCAGCTGCGAGGCGAGCTGCAGTTAGCGTGCCGATGAACTGCTGCGTTGGAATCAACACCTTGCCACCAAGGTGACCACACTTCTTCTCTGATGCCAACTGATCTTCAAAGTGAACGCCAGCAGCGCCTGCTTCGATCATGCCCTTCATCAGCTCATACGCATTGAGTGCGCCACCGAAGCCCGCCTCTGCATCGGCGACGATAGGAACCATCCAGTCGACGTCAGAGTTACCTTCTGCCCAATCGATGGCATCGGCGCGACGAAGCGCATTGTTGATACGACGAACCACCGCTGGCACGCTGTTTGCTGGATACAGGCTCTGGTCTGGATACACCTGCTCGCCAAGGTTGGCGTCAGCGGCAACCTGCCACCCACTCAGATAAATGGCTTGAAGACCGGCCTTGACCATCTGTACAGCCTGCATGCCTGTAAGTGCGCCGAGTGCTGCAACGTGAGTGCCGCCGTTGATGTTGGCCCAAAGGCGCTCGGCACCACGACGCGCGATCGAGTACTCCACGTTAACTGATCCGCGAAGCTTGACCACATCAGCGGCAGTGTAAGGTCGCTCGATTCCCTTCCAACGCTTGTCAGCCGCCCATGCCTTCTCGAGCTCCTCAACCTGCGCATCGAAACTTTTATCTGACATCTGAACCACTCCCTCTCAATCTGTTTTTTTCGTGTGATTGTTTTGATTATTTTTCTTCAGACTAGTCGATGAGCTCAGAGGCAGGAAGCGTCAAAAACTCGACGAACCCGTCACTGAGCGCGACCTCTCTGAACACCGTAGCTGCCTCGTCTACTCTCCACTCCACATAACCCTTTTCGCCAAGTCGCTCTCGGGCATCCTCAAGCTCTTTGGCAATGAACTCCTCAACCAGATCGGCTGTAACTGCCCTGCCGTCATCGAGCTTGGCGCTCGTGTGAACCCACTGCCATATCTGCGAGCGCGAGATCTCGGCGGTAGCTGCATCCTCCATCAGGTTGTTTATCGCAGCAGCACCGTTGCCACACAGCCACCAACAAAGGTATTGGATCCCAACGCTAACATTGGTTGCGATTCCTTCCGATGTAATAAGACCACCATCGATCTCAGTGTTGATCAAATCACCTGCCTCAACAGTAACGTCTGGCCGCTGGCGATCAACCTGGTTTGGTCGATCACCAAGCACAGCGTCAAACTCGCGACGTGCGATTGAAACAAGATCAGGATGAGCAACCCAGGTACCGTCAAATCCCTGACCTGCCTCACGCTTCTTGTCAGCTTCTACAGCCTGCAAGGCAGACGTATTGATGCTCTCATCGCGACGGCTCGGAATAAATGCCGACATGCCGCCCATGGCATGCGCGCCACGACGATGACACGTCTTCACCAGCAGCTCTGCATAGGAGCGCATGAACGGAACGGTCATCGTCACCTGGGATCGGTCAGGAAGAACAAACCGCTCGTGGGCGCGCAGGCGCTTGATCGTTGAGAATATGTAATCCCAGCGCCCGGCATTCAGGCCAGCGGCATGCTCGCGAAGCTCGTAGAGGATCTCATCCATCTCAAATGCCGCAGTGATCGTCTCGATCAAAACCGTTGCGCGAATTGTTCCGCGCGCCAGATTCAACTCGTCTTCGGCCCAGGTGAACACGTCATTCCACAAGCGCGCCTCGAGATGACTCTCAAGCTTGGGCAGGTAGAACCATGGACCCCATCCTCGATCTTCAAGTGCAGCATGGTTGTGGAACAGATAGAGACCAAAGTCAAAGAGTCCGCCCGATACACGCTGGCCGTCGACCTCGACGTGCCGCTCTTCCAGGTGCCAGCCGCGAGGCCTCACAAGCAGCGTTGCAGTCTGGTCGTTCAACTTGTATTCACGCCCATCTGGTGAAGAAAAGCTTATTGAACCGCGTATTGCGTCCATAAGATTCAACTGACCGTCAACGCAGTTACGCCAAGTGGGCGAGTTGGCGTCTTCAAAGTCAGCCATGAACATCCTGGCACCGGAGTTGAGCGCGTTGATCACCATCTTGCGCTCCACAGGTCCAGTGATCTCAACCCGACGATCAGCAAGGCCAGCCGGGATTGGTGAGATGGTCCAATCTGACGCACGCACGTCAGCCGTCTCCGCAAGGAAGTCAGGGAGCTCGCCAGCATCAATACGCTTCTGACGCTCGGCTCGAGCTTTGAGCAACTCTAGCCTTCGTGCATTGAAGCGTTGATGCAGCTCAGCAACGAACTCAAGTGCCTCGTTCGTCAGCACCTTTGCATCAGCAGCGCCTTCTGGTGCGTCACTCAAAACCTTTGCAACACAGGCTGTTTCCATTGTTCCACCCTCCTGTTTTCAAGTGATGTTCCATGATCATTGCACACATGGCGGACAAATGTTGACTCGCGAGTCAATTTCATCCGAATTTGTATCCGTGGTTTCAGGTGGCCGTTGCGGCATATATCTGGTTTTTGAAGGGTTTGGGGTGGTGTATGTCTTTCGCAAGACGCGCTTACCTGAGCGAAACACCCGAGTCGGCTTCCGCCCAATTCGGCGCAAGCAACGAAAAACCAGTTCCAAAATCCGCCAGCATAGAGACAGCCGGCACAGCGAAATCCGATACACAGTTGGAAACGGCTTTTCGTGTGTGGAAAAGCTTGAGATTCACAGGGACGCAACTCAATCATATGAATGTCAGGGTGGCAGAGCGCATTACGAATGCCATGCATGCTGTGCATGGTGATACTGTGCCTGCGTTCAAACTTTTGCTGCCAGACGGTATAGCCAGGCCACGTGGATTCGTGCTTGCACTACATGGCGGCGGTTGGTTCATGACGGGCAAAGGCACACTTAAATCAATGGGTGATGTGGCAACGCGATGGCAGAATCGCGGTTTTGTTGTCTGTAACGCAGATTATCGCCCAGGAGCCGCGTCACTCGAAGATGCAATTCGAAGCTGGAAAGCTCTAAGAAACGCTCTCGGCTCCGACCTTCCTGGAGTAGCCGCCGGAAAATCAGCGGGCGGTCATCTGGCGCTGATGACCGCAGTCAACCGAGACGTTGATGCAGTGGTAGGCGAGTCTGCTCCAACGCTACTGGCAAAGCTTGGCGGAGGACCAAATGCGGACCCTGTCCTGGGTCTCGCAAAAGACTTCTTTGGCGATATGCCGGGTGGCCTCGACGCATTTAGCCCAGCTTCGAAAAACAATGCTCAGGCGATCAAAGGAGTCGTATTGCTAGCGGCATCCGCTGCCGACGATGTGGTTCCCTCACCGCAGCAA
>CAYTTD010000129.1:0-5930 GCA_964440595.1 uncultured Gaiellales bacterium | reverse complement strand
CCCTCAGGAATCGTCAAATTGAACACAGGAGGAGGTGCCGGCCCCTTCTCAAGCTTGGTGATGATCGCGTCGTAGGCCATCACCGTTTTCATCCGGTACGTACCACTCTTGAATCCTGCGCCGTCACCATTCATCCGCAGCCTTGCCCTGAACAGAGTTGAGTTCTTGATCACACCCTTGTCGTGAAGAACCTCGGCAATCATCGCTGCGTCGGCTCCCTTGGGAATCTTCACCGTAACCGGCTGACCAGGCTTGACATCGCGAGATGACTCCCAACTGATGACAAAGGCAACTATGCCTCCGATCATGGCCAGCGCCAACAGAAGAAGAATGAATGAGGACACACGCGCCAGAAGACCACGCTTTCTGCGCCTTCCGCCGCCACCACCTGCGGGGTCGCCCTGTAATGTGCCGACTGCGTGTCTGCGGCGAGCTCCGCCTGCCTGTTCATTGCCATCGTGGCTCATGGGTAGCGCATCATACATACTCAGTATTTTCTTTCTGTTTTTCGAACTTTTCAACGTGCGTCAGTGGCGGTTTTTGGCCAACCAACCAGTCAATATGTGGCAGGCAGCCACTGAATCGAGCTTTCCGGTCTCTGCAACTTCATTCTGCTTTGAATTTACTCGTATCGTCTGCTCGGCCATCCTTGTAGTGAGCCTCTCGTCATACATGACAATTTCCGGTGCTTTACAGCTATTTTGCCCCAGATACTGCCTTAGCTGCGCCGCGAAGCTGCGCGCCCGGCGCGTCTGCGTTGTTTCACTGCCGTCTAGCCCGACGGGCAAACCAACCACCACAGTCTCAATATCGTTGTGGGCAATTACCTCGGCGATTCTGGCAAGCCCTGCGGACGTACTCGCCCTCTTCACAAATCCCGCTGGACGCGCAATCAGCCCCGAAGCGTCGGTAAGAGCCATGCCGGTGCGGGCCATGCCAAAGTCAAGAGCCAGCACTTTGGAGCTGTCATCACGTGCGGGCTGCAAGCACCTGCTCCGCTATCAGATCGCTGCCTTTCTTCAAGGCTTCGTCTATCTTCGACACATCGCGTCCGCCTGCCCGAGCCATTGCAGGTCGGCCACCGCCACCTCCGCCAACGACAGCAGCAACGGCACCAATCAGATCGCCAGCATGAGCACCAGCGGCTATGGCGTCGTCAGTCGCACTTGCAACCAACTGCACCTTTCCGTCTGTAGCCCCTCCCAGCAACACAACCGCAGGAGCAAGCTTCTGCTTGAGCCTGTCTGCAAGCTCAAGCATCTGATTTGCATCCAAACCATCTGCGCGCCAAACCACTGAAGTAATGTCGCCAACCGCAGTCGCTGCGGCTGCGGCCTCATCAAACATGCTGCCGCTCTTCAACGACGAGAGCTCTCGCTCTAGGCTGCGCAGTCGCCTCGACATCTCCGCCGTTTTTTCAGGAAGGCGATCGATTGGCACGCCGGCCTCCCGCGCTGCAGCCATGCCAGCTTCCGCACCAGATCGCAGGTAGGCAATCGCACCGTCACCGGTAAGCGCTTCAATACGCCGTGTGTTTGCCCCTACACTGGATTCACCTACGATCACGAAGGTCCGAATACGTGCAGTGTCTTGAACGTGAGTCCCGCCGCACAACTCCCGCGACCACCCATCTCCGATCTCGACCATCCGAACGTTGTCGCCGTACTTCTCGCCGAAGAGCATCATCGCGCCCGAGTCTCGGGCAGCGTCAATCGACATCTCACGCCAGGTTACGGAGTCAGCGGCTGAAATTTCACCATTTACCACGGCTTCTATTGCCTCGATGTCTTCAACAGATAGTGGCGTTGGATGAGTGAAGTCAAAGCGCAGCCTGTTGGGCTGAACCAACGACCCGGCTTGACGAACATGATCCCCCAGCCGGCCCCGCAGTGCCTTGTGCAAAAGGTGAGTTGCCGTGTGATTCGACTCCGTAGCACAGCGCTCATCACCGTTGACTGCGGCCTGAACCGACTCGCCAGCAGTCAGACTCCCATCTACATCCGCAACGATGACCTGGTCGCTCTCAAACCGTAGAACATGTACCACGCTTGCTCGGCCGGCCTTGCCGCTGATCGTGCCAGTGTCACTGACCTGGCCACCACCCTCGGCATAGAACGGTGATTCGGCAAGCTTTATCAAGAATCGTCCCGAGTGGTCTTCCCCACCGACAGGCTGTAACCCTTCAATCGTTGTTTCCACCTGCAGCTCGTCGTAGCCCACGAATCTGCTTTCTTTGCACGTTCTGACAAACTCTGCAGCCTCCTGAGTTGGAAGGCTGCCCGATCCTGCTGCTGATCTCGCGCGCTCACGCTGCTCGCGCATCAGCTCGTTAAAGCGATCAATGTCGACCTCAAATCCCGCTTCACGAGCAAGCTCTGCAGTTAGCTCGACAGGGAAGCCATAGGTGTCGTGCAGCTTGAAGGCATCATCACCTGAGATCACCTTCAAAGATCCTGTTTTGTTGCCAACGGGCGATGCATCTCCTTGACCGGGTGCCGACGCGCCGCCACCGGCTTCAAGGATCTCGTGCCACATGCCAGAACCCTTACGCAGGGTCCGCAGGAACCGCTCCTCTTCCGCCCCAAGAATGTCGATCACGGTTGCCCGCTGCAGGGCGAGCTCTGGATAGCTATCGCCGAATATCTCAACGACCCTCCCGGATAGCCCCTCGAGGATGCCATCGCGGCTGTCATCGTAGAGGCCGATTCGCTCAGCATGCTGTATTGCCCTGCGAATGATGCGCCTCAGCACATAGCCACGCCCTTCGTTTGACGGGCTGACACCGTCGCTTGCAAGAAACGTCATCGAGCGGCCGTGGTCTGCCAGCACCCGAAGTGCCTTGGTTGTGTACTCATCGCTGCCATACGTCACATTTGCAGCGGTTTCAACCCACTCCATGATGCTTCGCATGGTGTCGATCTCGAATACCGACACGTTGCCCTGCAGCAGTGCGGCCAATCGTTCAAGCCCCATGCCTGTATCAATGTTCTTGGCTGGCAGCGGATGAAGTGCCCCGTCAGAGTCCCGGTCGTACTGCATGAACACCAGGTTGTAGAACTCAAGATACCGGTCGCACTCACAGCCGGGCCTGCAGTCGGCGCTGCCGCATCCGTACGCGCTGCCGCGATCAAAGTAGATCTCGCTACATGGGCCACATGGCCCGGTGGGCCCGGCCTTCCAGAAGTTGTCTTCGCCAAGGCGCACGATTCTTTCGGCAGGCACACCACTCTGCAGCCATAGATCGATGGCTTCGCTGTCTTCACCAAGACCAAGAGCAGCATCGCCCTCGTGAACCGTAACCCAGAGCGAGTCTGGATCCATCCCGAACACCTCAGTCACAACCTGCCAGGCCATCTTGATGGCACCGTGCTTGAAGTAATCACCAAATGAGAAGTTTCCGAGCATCTCAAAGAATGTCAGGTGACGTGCCGTCAGGCCAACCTGGTCGATATCGGGGGTCCTGAAGCACTTTTGGCAGCTTGTGTATCGCTTTGCATCCGGTTGCTCCTGCCCCAGAAAAAAGGGCTTGAACGGCTGCATGCCAGCGGTCGTCAACAAAACGGACGGGTCGTAGCTTGACGGAACAAGCGAGGCACTGGCTTTCAACAGGTGTTCATGCTGCTCATAGTATTTGAGGAAGGCACTGCGGATTTCGTTGCTCGTCATCATGTTGCACATACTATTAACTTTGGCGGCCAAATGACGGCCAGACGGCCAGGCACACCCGCCCAACACGCCCAATTTGTCGCAGAGGACTGTTACACTTGGCGCTTCATTGGCCATGGCGGCTGGACGGAGGAACAAGATGACCCCAGAGAATCCTTCACTTGAAGCAGTGATGCGCGAGGTTGAGAATTCAGGTATTGCCGATCATCAACTGGTTCGCCTTATTTCTGACGGCGGCCTGGATCGCGACGCTCTGAGGGTGTTCGCAACGCGGTTCCATCACCTTATGGCGATGTTCCCAAAGGGCCTGGGTACCGCTATCTCGGTGACCGATGATGCCCCAGCACGAAAGATGTTCATCGATGCCCTCACGGATATCGATGCAAGCCCTGGCTCAACGACCGATCTATGGCTTCGAGTATGTGCTGCCATCGGCCTGTTCAGCGATTCAGTCAAAGCCAATATTCCAAACGCTGAAACAAGCGAATGTGTAAGTGAGTGGTTCAAAACATGCAGCACGTCACCGGCACACGCCGCTGGCGCCCTCTACGCGGTAGCAACGCTCCTGCGTCGCTGGTGCAGAGTTTGGGGACCAGCTTTCGTGGAGCACCACAATGTCAGCTCGGGTCATGCCACAGAGTTCTTCGATCGTTTCGGCAACGGAGCCAGCTGCATTCAGATTGATCTTGCACGAGCGCTTGAGACAGTGACGGGCACAAGTGAACTGAATGCTGATGCGGCGGAGGGTGCTTCCAGAATTCTAAGCGCCATGAAGCAGCTGCTCGACTCAACCATGCTTGAGTGCACTGTTAGTCAGCAGCACCAATCGTTGACTTGATCTTGATCAACGATCGCCTGATCAGGCGGGAGACATGCATCTGGCTGATTCCAACGCGCGTTGCAATCTGCGACTGAGTTAAGCCCTCAAAGAAACGCAGGTGAAGGATGTATCGTTCGCGCTCATCGAGAGCTGCAAAACCGGGCGCCAACACTGCACGATCCTCGGTGATTGCATATTTGGCTTCTATCGTGCCAAACGACTCGAGCGGGTCAAGATCACCATCGTCATCTCCCCCACCACTGCCTCCAGTGTTCAACGAGACACTGGAGTAGGCATGGCCCGTTTCGAGAGCTTCAACAACTTCTTCCTCCGTGGCGCCGGATGCCTTGGCCAACTCAGCGATCGTTGGTGAACGTTCCAGCTCAATTGTCAGCTCCTCGATTATCCGGCTGAGCTTAACATTTAATTCCTGCAAACCGCGGGGAACTCGTACCGCCCAACCCTTGTCGCGAAAGTGTCGTTTGATCTCGCCGATGATGTTGGGAGTTGCGTAGGTTGTCAGTTCAACGCCGCGGTCCACGTCGAACCTGTCAATTGCCTTGATCAGGCCGATACATCCAACCTGAACAAGATCTTCAAGCTGCTCGCCACGGTAAGAGTAGCGTCGCGCAAGCGAACGCACCAGGGGTAGATAAAGCGTGATCAGTTGTTCGCGAGCCCCAAGATCACCAGTCTTGTGGTACTGGTGTAAAAGCTTGTGATCAACCTTGCCATCGTGTGATGGGCGACGCACCTCTTCTGTTACAGGCTCGTCGTCTTTTACAACCTCCGGATCCAACCCGGCTGTGGGAATGATGTCTTCAGGGCTCCTGCTGCCACTTCCAGTTCCTGCCCCGCTCATACCGCTGCACCAACATACTTGGTCATTGACACCTCTGAATGGCCTCCCACTTCAATAACCTGCAAATTGTCAACCAGCGTCCCCAGAATATGGCCAAGCGTGAAGGCGTCTGGTTCACCAGTTGCGTTTTCAATACCGGTTTCACTCAAGCTGGCAGTATCAATGTTTCCCACTGTCAATGACAGGGACTCGCCGTCAATCTCCATTCTGAGAACGACGTCTCCAACAACCTGAATGTCATCACGATCAAGAACCGTGCTCAATGCCAACTGAAGGTCGTCAATCGTGTCGATTGGCACCTGAAACGGCGCAGCCATCCCTCCTAGAACTAGCCGGGCAACTGTGTAGTACTTGGGCATCCGCGGAAATGTAAGAACCACGGTGTCACGGCCATCATCCATCTTTCTCAATCCCTTTCCGTCGAGGTGTAACAAGCCTGCGTTCAACCTCGGACTCGACCCTCTGGGCCTCTTTCACGCCATCGTTAAATGCTTCTACGCCAGCAGTTTTTACCATTTGCACGTCATCAGCAACCTAGGCTAGGAAGTCACTCAGAACCTCTGACATCGGCTAGCCTTGCTG
>CAYTTD010000128.1:0-5951 GCA_964440595.1 uncultured Gaiellales bacterium | reverse complement strand
ACGGCCTCACACTCACCGAAAAGATGCGACTTGATCTGCTGCACCTTGGAGTCAGGCACTTCGCGACGATTGGCAATGGCAACCGCCCCGATCTGAGATGCCACACGCTCAAGCCTCAACTGGGAGCGCACCAGAAGGCCGGCATCAATGATAACCAGCGTACATGCAATGCAAAGCGGCAAAACCATCATTGTTTCAATCGTTGATTGGCCACGTTCGCGACTCCGAATGAAATTCATGGCGCCTGCCTCACTGGCGCAGAAGTAGCACTCACCTACCTTGGCGAGACGCCTGGAAACATCGACGGCACTCGAATCGTTACACGCCACCTTCCGGAATCCAGCTGCTTTGCTGACCAGCCGTGACGAAAAGCCGTTGGTATGGGCATGTCGCTCGCCCGCACCTGCACACCCAGCGCCTTGGAAGTTGCAACCCTGTCGGCCGCTGCCTGTACTAGGAAACATCCGAGCGCGAACATCATCGCCTGCACTGCACAGGTGACCAGAAAAGCCCAAACCGGTAGAAGTGCCACAAACTCGACCGTTGCCTGCCCACGCTGCAGATAACCGCCGTCTATCGCGGTTTCGTCGTGAGCCCTGCCCGAAATTTCTGTTTCGGACCTGAGCGATTCGATCTGCTGGGGGGATCTCTCGCATACGTCCTTCATGGCTTTTAAAATAGTGCTATTACAAATGAACCATTGCAAGGGGAAAATTGTCAATATTTTGTGACAAATTTGCCACAAGAAAGTAACGCCCCAGCTCCCAACCGCCTATTCACCAATAATTCACAGAAAAGAACAAATACGCAATTCAGATCATTTCCCATAAATACCTGCATAATAATGTTTTTGAATAAAAACACAAGGCTCAGGCAGTGCGGCACCAACGGCCACCCCAGTGGTGCAAATGTGCCACAGACACCTCCCGGTTATGTATGGTTACCCACCGAAACAGATAACTTTGCACAGAATATGGCGACCACACTTTTCATCCCACAGCAAGAGTCCTCATCGACCGCATGCGACCTTCACATTTCGTGCCCAGACTGTTCGCACGAGCTCGAGCCATGGGAAGTGCACCTGCTGAAGTTTCTGGATTGTCCTTACTGCGGAGCGTCTCTGGATATCCAGACACAGGCCACGCCACCAAGCCTTCCAACCAAGTAAACCGCGCTCTCTGCCTGCATTATTTGCGTGATCCAACCAGCAATCTTGTAGGGTATTTCTCCTGAAGCATTTGGCACCGAGCCAATGCCCCTCAAACACCCGCCAACCAGGAGGCTCGGAATGAGTTCATCAGATAGCAGCACCGTACTTTCACCCAAAGATTTTGCATCCGCGATGGAGCAGCACTACACCGAATCCGCTGATGACTCACGCCAGGTGATTGTTGGCCTGAAAGAGCAGTCAACATTCGCCGACATTTTCCGCAAATACCAGCATCTTTATACAAAGGAACAGGCTGATTCACTCGCCCGCGAACGAGGCGCCGCAACAGACCCCGAAAACCTGAAGAGACTTTGGTATGAAGCCGCTGACGCGCTTGCCCAGGGCGAGATGGTGCAGGTCATGCAAGACCTCTGGAACGATCGTCTGGCATGGAGAGCAGAGTGGGACGGAGAAGAGACATCGCTCAACACTCTCGGCGCCCTCGCTGCAAGCGACACTGACTTTGATCGGCGTGAGGCAATATTTGCTCTGATGAACAAGGCGGATGCCGAGTTTGCCGAGCGCGAGCTAGAGCTTAAGATCAAGGTCCAGGATCTTCGGTCTGAGGTCTTTGGCATGGACGGCGAGATCGCCATGGCAGAGGATCGCATGGGAATTGACATCCGTCGCTTCTCTCAGCAGATTCTCGACGTTTGTGATCGAACAGCCTCTTCTTACGCTGAGCGCGCCGCACGCATCTTTCCAGAGCTTCTCCATCGTGCGGTGGATCGCCCATCGCGTGCACATGCTCAGTACATGCGTTCGCTGCATATCTACGACGGCATCTATACCCAGGACGCCATGGTCAAGGTCTGCTCAGACACGCTCTCAGACCTGGGATTCCCGCTGGCCGAGATCCCTACGATCCTGCCCGACCTTGAAGATCGCCCGCAGAAGTCACCGCGCGCGTGCGTCATTCCAGTCAAGGTGCCAGACGAAGTGCACCTCGTTGTGCGCCCAACCGGAGGCATCACCGACTACCAGGCCTTTCTTCACGAAGCCGGTCACGCACTGCACTTTGGCCTTACAGACTCTGCGCTGCCATTTGCCTACCGCGACCTCTCGCCCGATCACGCGCTCACAGAGATCTACTCATTCGTGGTTGAGCGCATAACCCACTCACCAGCCTGGCACGTGAGGCACTTCGGAGTTGATGAAGAGCAGGCGCACACCACGTGCGAGCACATTCGCTTCATCGATGCCACTCTTTTCCGCCGATACGCCGCAAAGCTCAAGTACGAGCTTGAGTTCTGGAGCAACCCGTCTGCACAGGGACTCTCGAAGAGGTACAGCGAGCTCCTCTCCGAGCAGACGCTCATGACATACCCCGAAGACAGTTGGGTGAGCGATATGGATCCTGGCCTCTATGCCGCCGACTACCTGCGTGCCTGGCGAACCAGCGAGCAGGTCATTGCATGGCTGCGCAAGGAGTTTGGCGAGGAGTGGTTTGCAGATCGACGAGCTGGCGACATGCTGCTGGATCTGTTCAGGCAGGGCACTCGCCCCACCAATGAAGAGGTGTGCCAGCAGATCGGCACCTCACCCGACAACTTTGACGACCTTATTCGGCAGCTTTCGTAGGCACATTAAAGAGGAGGAGTAACAAGTGACAGGTGAAAACGTTGACACGCCTGAAGTGCCTCGCCACTTCTCAAGCTACGCGTTCTACAAGGTTAACCCGGCCTGGCGACGCCTGCCGTCCGCCGAGAGGGAGGCCCACAAGGAGGAGCTCACCGAGTGCCTTGAGTCGTGGCAAGACAAGATAATGCTGCGCACATACTCAACCGTCGGTGTGCGGCCAGACGCTGACTTTCTGATCTGGCGCGCCACACCCGAGTTTGAGCTGCTCCAAGAGCAGCAGACCGATCTTCTTTCCACGAACCTCGGCGCGTGGCTCGAGACAACGTACCTCTACACGTCAACGACGCGCGAGTCTGAGTACTTTGAAGCTGCGGTGAAGTCGGGCTTTCGCCAGCCCCGACCACTGAAGGTAACTCCGGTTGATCGGAAGTACATCATTGTTTACCCGTTTGAGAAGAAGCGCGAGTGGTACTCGCTTCCTTTCAAGGAGAGAAGCGAAGCCATGCGGGAGCACGCCTTCATCGGCAAGAAGTACCCGGGCATCAAGCTGAACACCGCAAATAGCTTCGGTATCTGTGACCAGGAGTTCATGGTCGCTTTTGAGACTGACTCACTTCATGACTTCCTCGACCTGATGATGGAGCTCCGCGGCACTACGGCAAGCCAATACACTCAACGCGATGTACCGATTTTCAGCTGCATTCACATGACGCCTCGCGAGACCCTTGACGCACTTGGTGGCGTTAAGAATCCTGCACTAGTGTCGGTTTGACCAGGCCCAATAGATGCCGAGCCCACACGCAGCGAGCATCGTAAAGAAAGCCGGCGTATAGAAGCCCCCCCAGTATGCCCAGTTTGGGTAGACGGTTCCCGTGATGAAAACCACGAGGATCATTATCAAGCTGAACTGCAGCAGTAGACGCAGGTGCGACGGCATCGAGCTGATCACATATCCGCGTCCGCGATACCAGTTGACCACTGCCAAGACGATCAACACGGCAAAGGCAAGATTCAGAAGCTGGCTGATCGTGAAGATCGCTGTGCCTGCCGCGCCTGAGAAAATCATGGCAAGCGCTGCCAATGCCACCACAATCAGGATGTTTCTTTGGGATTCAGACATCCATGCCCTCATACCCGATAAACGCCCTGGGTATGCCTCAAGACGTAAACAACGCCCTCAACCCCAGCAGAAACACAAAGAACGCCGAGAAAGCCACAACCCGAGCATTCCAATTGGCATCATCAGTGCGATACCCCCAGGCGCCAATGATCGCCGCGACCATAAAAGGGCCATAAACGCGCACGTGCAGCGGGTCGCCCGGGCGAGCACCGTTCAGCCATAACAGCCCACCAAAAATTGCCGTACCGATCACCAGCGTCTGCATGAGCACGGCGATGCGCGCGTAGGCCATGCTGCCACGATCTGTAGCACCCCACTGCAGCTTTCGGCGGCCAATAAGCCCCCAAATGCAGGTAATGCCCGCAAGAAGCACGGTGACGCTCGCTAATCCCAGATGAATGATTCTTAGTGCCTGCATGTTGATCAGACGTACATTTTACTTGCAGACCAAGGTATGATGCATCCAGACTATTGACCATGCGGATGTGGCGGAATTGGTAGACGCGCTGTGTTCAGGTCGCAGTGGGTGAATGCCCGTGGAGGTTCGAGTCCTCTCATCCGCATATCTACTCAGTCGCGCTTAACGCCGTGCACTGGCCGCCCCAAGGCCCTCCACTGATACAGAGTGATGGTAGGCAACCCGTCCTCATACTTGACGATCTTTGGATTTCTCCCAACCTTCTTCGCAATCGCTGCATGCTCCAGAAGTGGATCAGGACTCTCGGCAATAACCACGTGATGGCACGCTGTAACCCACTCGAATTCCTCGCCACAGGCTGGGCATGGCCACGGGTCAGTGCTGATGGCATACCACTGTTCCTCTTCGGGAATGGGCTCCTGCTCGAGCATCTTCTCAAGCTCGCGTTCAAGTTCCTCAACCTCAAAGACAGTGCTCATATTCGCATCGTTACCCGCATTCGCTGGAAGTTACGCCAAGGGCCCTGCCATGGCCGACGCTGGCCACGGGCAGAGAACTGTTGGGCCACATGCCGCGAATACCTCGTTCATGAGGGCTTATTCAGGGCAGAATAGGGGCGGTCGTTCTGGCGGGTGACGTGTCTTTGAACGACCACTACAAGGATGGAAAACAACGAAATGGAAGGGTCAGGATGACCACTGTCAGCACCACTTCACAATTCTCGCTTGCAGGCACAAATGCTCTTGCTTCGACGCGCGCCACTTCGGCCGATACGCCTGATGAAACCGTTCCGGTAATCGTCGACGGCACACCAGTTGAGCAACCTTCCAAATTTCATGAGTTTCTCGTGCTGCTCGACGACCAGGCAACCCGCGAGGTTGAGAAGGCTTTCTCAATGCCTATGGGGCTTGAGCGCCGCCAGTTCGTAGTGAAGACCCTGCGCGACAATCTGATGAAGACGCAGCAGCCACTTTGGGACGTCCTGGAGGGGCTGGAGGCCGCCGGACACGTTGAGAAGTTCCAGCCACTCTGGATACAGAATGCCATCGTCGTACGCGGCGATGATGAGGCTGAAGCAGTCATGTCTAGCGCCGCAGGTGTGGCACAGGCCATCAAGAGTGCAACCCACACGGTGCGCCCCCCGGCTGGCGATGAGTTTGGCAACCTTGGAGCATCATCAGGCACTTCAGATGCAATGAGCGGCGTTGAGGAGCTAGGCGCTCTGGGCGTTGAGGGCGATGCCAAGAAGGGTGGGGGAAAGAAGGAAGACGACATCCACTGGAACCTCACTCGAGTCAAGGCCGATCAGGCTAAAAAGCAGGGTCTTGATGGCAAGGGCGTAACGGTGGCGATTCTCGATACCGGCGTCGACTTCTCGCACCCGGCGCTGCTGAGCAAGTATCGCGGATACGACTCTGAGATGGGTGACTCGTCGCACCTGACGAACTGGTTCGATGCGGAAAAGGGTTCAAAGGAACCAGTGGACGAGGGCGAGCACGGAACGCACGTAGCAGGCACGATTGGTGGTGAGTACGCTGGCAATCAGACTGGTCTCGCGACCGGCGCAAAGATGATTGGCGCGCGTGGCCTTGGTGAGCACGGCGGCAACGACGGAATGCTAC
>CAYTTD010000127.1:0-5966 GCA_964440595.1 uncultured Gaiellales bacterium | reverse complement strand
GGTTGGCAAACTGCGCCGTCACTCCGCCAACCTCTACAGGCTCAAGACCCACGTAGGGAGTCAATGAACCAGTGCGCCCAACGCTGATCTGAATGTCTCGCAGCCTGGTGGTTGCCGTTGTTGGCTTGAACTTGCACGCGATCGGCCACCGGGGAGTTCTTCCAACATCGCCCAAAGCCTCGTGAAGCGAACGTTGGTCAACTTTTACCACAACACCGTCTATCTCGAAATCTATGTTCGGACGATTCACTTCCTCCCACCAAATGCACCGTTCAACTACGTCATCAATTTGAAGGTGGCACTTGCGGTCAGGAGTCGTCATGAATCCGAATTGCTCAAACGTCTCCAACAAGCCGGAATGAGTGGCGGTGATCGGCGCGACCATCTCATCGTGAACTGAGCCGGAAAATCTCATTTGCCCCACGCCGTAGGCAAAGAAAGAAAGAGGCCTACTGGCAGCGATCGATGGGTCGAGCTGCCGAATCGTACCTGCAGCAGCGTTCCGCGGATTCATGAAAACGCTCTCGCCAGCCGCCACGCGCTCCTGGTTCAACAATTCGAATCCACTGCGAGTGATGAAAATCTCGCCACGCACCTCGAGCAACTCAGGCACGGGAATTCCATCCCTGTTTATAAGGTGCAATGGCACGCTTCTGATAGTTCGAACGTTGTGTGTGACATCCTCTCCTACCGAGCCGTCACCGCGGGTCACTGCACGAACAAACAATCCTTTTTCATAAGTGATAGAGAGTGCCAATCCATCAATCTTAGGTTCGGTGACGTAGACAATCTGATCGAGAGCACCGCTTTTGGACGCATCAAGGAATTTTCTGATCCTCAAACTCCATGCGCGAAGTTCGTCGTGGTCCATTGCGTTGGCCAGTGAGAGCATGGGAACCAGATGCTGCACCTGGGTAAAGGATCCAACAGGTTGAGCACCAACCCGAGACGTCGGCGAGTCTTGCCGAACCAGCTGTGGATACGCAGCCTCAAGCTCCTCCAGTTCACGCAGCAACGAATCCCACTTTCGATCGTCGATGACTGGAGCATCAAGCACGTAGTAGCGATGAGAGTGAAAGTTGATCTCCTCGACCAACTCGGAAATCCGTTCTCGAGCATTCTGCTCGTCAGGAAGATTCATTCCCGCCCTCCGAGGAATGAGTAAGCATCGAAGCAAACGGCCACTTGCTTATGTCTGATACCGTCGCCTCGTCAATAGGCCTGAACCGAAGCGGAGTCACAGCGATGCACCTGCGCCCGATTGCGGCGATGTCGGTACCGGATTCTTCGTGGTGAGATGGATCATCGCCGTAGAGTGAGTAGTGTCGCATTCCCCCTTCTTCGCGCTCGAGCTCAAGCTTGTCACGATAGATGCGTCGACCAAGCACTCCTACCTCAACCCCCTGAATCTCTTCCAGCGGAACACCTGGAATGTTCACGTTCAACAATAGGCCAGGCAACAACTCGCTTCGATGGTCAAGAAGATATGACGCAATGTTCGGCACAAACCCGTGTATGCCAGAGTAGTCAAATTCACCTGTTTTTGGATACCCCAGCTCGAGCAGCCTGGTTTGCTGCGATACAGCAATTGCAGGTATGCCGTTCAGGATTGCTTCAAACGCTGCCGCAACTGTTCCTGAGTAAGTAACGTCGTCTCCAAGGTTCAGCCCTCGATTAGTACCCGATACCACCAGATCAGGTAAATCACCCGCGAGCCCAAGCGCGGCGAGGCGAACACAATCTGTTGGAGTTCCACTCGTTGAGAACGCTATCTCAGCCCCTTCAAGATTCTCCTCTGTCACCTCAAGCGTTTGCCCCAGCGTGATGCTACGACTTACGGCGCTGCGGTTTCTATCAGGCGCAACGACAACAACCGTTGCGATGGTTGACAGGGCTTTGACGGTTTCCTGAAGCCCCTGGCTGTCAATCCCGTCATCATTGGTTACGAGTATGCGATTCACACCCAACAGACTACCTCACAGCCGCAGCGGCATGAAACTCAATATTTGTGGGGCCAGGAGGCTGATCAAACGGCCTGTCATAGGCCACCCCGACAAGACACAATGCCTGAGGAGGCGCCGAGAACGGGGAATCAGGCAGGCGAGACGTGGCAGCCAGCATCTGAGCAAACCAGGATACGTCGTGGCGCCCTCGCACAACATCAACCATGGAACCTACAAGCATGCGGACCATGCGCCGCAGAAACGCGTCAGCGGTAATCGTAAATACAAGCTCATCTCCACTGCGCGTCCAGACTGCGCTTCGCACACTGCGCCTGAAGTGAATGTGCCCTGTCTGAATTGGGGTGAAGTTAATGAAGTCGTGTACGCCGGTGACCTGATCAGCCAGGGAGTTAAGCTCATTAAACGCGTGGTCGGGCAATGAAATTCTCCAGGTGTAGTCGCGTCGAAGCGGCGATCGGGTTCTGCTGGCATGAATCCGGTACCTGTAGGTACGAGAACGCGCGTGCGACCGCGCATTGAATTGTGGATGACACGCCCGCGACCAATGCGCTGATATGTCTCGAGGCAAAGCGCTGTTCAAAGCCTCAGCAACACGTAGCGCATCCAGCCGTTCTGGATACTCAGGCGAGAACGCACTCACCACCTGCCCGGTCGCATGCACACCGGCGTCGGTTCGCCCGGCGCATGTGAGCTGAGTGCCAGAAAAACCGATTTCAGCAAAGGCATCAAGCAGCTCCTTCTCTATGGTGCGCTCACCCGGTTGCTGGCTCCACCCCTTAAGTGAAGAGCCGTCATACTCAACGCCTAACACGATGTTCCTGCACGAAGTCATTTTGCTTGCGAATTACCTTATCACCAGACTGACTACTAGCAGCACAAGAGCGAAAGCCAACACCCCAATGTCACCGGGGTCAATTCTTGTTGCACGCCACCTGGTTGGCTTCACCCCCGGAATGTAGCCCCGCACATGAATTGCCTCTCCGAGTGTATTGGACCGTTGAAGTGCACCAACCATGAGCGGCGCAACGACCGCTGGAATCAACTTCAATCGTGAAACAACGGAAAGCTTACTGGCATCAACTCCCCTGGCCCTGATCGAAGTTCTGAGCCTGTCAATGTCTTCAAGGACCATCGGCATCATCCCTATGGCCATTCCCATAATGAAGCCAAACTCCTGGGTCAACCGCCGCAGGCGAACGCTACCGAACGCAGGCAGGAATCTCCCGATCGCACTCGCCATCTCCATTGCACTGATTGTAGAAGTAACTGCAACTACAGAAAGCATCATTGACGCTGCCTGAATCACTCTCCATGCCGACAAAGCCATCCCACTCTCAATTGAATAACCTGGCGCAACGCCAACCTCGGGTCTTCCCCCAAAAAAGATCTGCAAGAAAACCATGGCAATTGCCAGCAACAATGTTGGCTTCAATATCAGCGCCGTCGACCGCTTCTCACCTCGAAGCAGTGCCCAGGCAAGCGCAACAGCGAAAGCACCCACCGAGACCACCATGTAATTGGCGCTGTACGTGGCCACAATCAGGCTAAGCGCAGCAAACATCGGAGGCAGCGTATTTTGTGTTGGGCTGACCCAAAACGATTTGCTTACCGATGCGTGGTTGACCGGCGACTCTTCGCCAGCTTCTGAATCTGCGGATACTTTGTTTTGGGAGGAAATTGTTACGACCCAGTCTTCCAACACACCACAGTCCACAGTCTTTGGGGGCCGCAATCCGACATCTTTGCCAACCCGAGCTGCGACGAATACCTGTGGAAGCATCGGAACACGCAAAGATTCGCACGCGTGCGCATCTGACAGAAGCTCTTGAGTTTCGCCATGCCATGCAATCTCGCCACTGCGCAGCACCAATGCATGAGTGCTTAACCGCAGCGCCTCTTCTGCGTCGTGGGTGGCAATTACCAATGAAGGTCCGACGGGAGCTTTTATGAACCCCTCCAGAACCTGGTGAAGCATCTCCTGCGATGACGGGTCTAGTCCGGCAGAAGGTTCGTCCAGAAGCAGAACTTCCGGACGGGCGGCAATCGCGCAGGCTATGGCCAGACGCCTTTTCTCTCCGCCCGAAAGGTGGTCTGGACTAGCACCGAGCAAGCTGCTGCTCAAACCAAGCAGCCCCAGCCACTTCTGCGCTTCATCGGGATCCGGAACAACTCCGTTGATACGTTGAACGAATTCAATTTCGTCACGTACGGTGTCGCAGAACAGAGCGCTTTCAGGATTTTGGATCACCAGAGACACTCGTCCCACTGATCCTGCGCTGAGACGGTTTTCACCACTCACCCCGGATAAGCTCATCAGCAGCTGCGACTTGCCAGAGCCACTGGCACCAAGCAAGGCAGTACACCGTGCTTTTCCTGCAAGAAAACCAAGAGAGAGATTTTGCCCCACCAAACTCAATTGGTGGTCACCCAGCCAACATCAACACCCCGACGGGCAAGCCTGGACAAAAAAAGACTCTGCTGTGAGAGCTTCAAACCGAAAGAGTCCATTAATTCAGGTGACTCCTCAAGAGTGCGAGAGCTACCGTCCCAGGCCACGCGACCAGCGTCCAATACAATCACGCGTTCAAACATGGTCAACTCTTCTGGAAGTTGGCTGATCCAGACGACTGTATACCCGTTATCAACCAGTGCGCGGGCGATGCTTCTGACTCTGATGCGGGAGGCCGAATCCAGATAGGCAGTTGGCTCGTCAAGAACCAGAACAGGTGATTGGCAGGCCAGCATTGATGCAATAACAACACGCTGCTGCTCCCCGCCCGACAAGTCTCGTGGATCTGAGCCGGCCAGGTCTTGTAGATCCAGACGCAGAATCTCACCCTGTACCCTGCGGTTCACCTCATTGGCATCGCGCCCGCTACACGCCGGACCAAACGCAACTTCCTCGATTACTTCGTCAGTGATCAGCTGGTTCGCCGGCGTCTGCGCAACAACACCTACCGATCCACGCACCAGTACTCGCCCTGCCGACGGTGCAACGATGCCAGAAATAATTCGCCCCAAAGTCGATTTGCCTGAGCCGTTGGCACCGACCAGGCTTACACCCTCGCCTCGCCCGATCCGCAGAGAAATCTTCCTGAGTACCTGTTGACCGTCAAGCGAAAAATCGACCCCATCAAGCAATACATTTTCTTCTGAAGAAAACATGGTGACACAATACCCGTTCGCTGTTATCTTTGAGCGGAATGACCCAGCCGAATTCTCCCAGAAACCATCTCAAAGCCATTGCCGCAATCTGGCTTTTCGCAACACTTACCGCAGGAGCATTACTGTTTCTCATGCCCGATGAGGTTGCCACCGGCCGCAGTACCGGTGCAGGCAAAAGAGCTTCCGCCAAGACCGTGAATGCCGGCAACACAAAAGACGCCATGAAGGCGCAGGTCATACTTGAGCGCTCTCGTAAGCTGATGGAAAACGCCAAGTATCAGGAAGCACTGAAATCTCTCAAAGACGTAGATGCCAAGGGGCCTGTTGGAGACGAGGCAAGGAAGCTGAAATCGGAGATCGAAAGGCGATCTGCCGAGTACAGGAAGACGGTTGAAGCGATCAAAATAGCGAAAAAAGAGCAGGATTGGGCGATGCTTCGTACCGAAATAAAATGGCTACGCACCATGGCTCCTGTGTCCAAAGAGCTGGCTGACCTCGAACGACGCGCGGATAATGAGATCTCCGCTGCACAGGTCCTGAACGAGGTGGATCTCTTGCTCAAAGCAGGTGCCAACCAGGATGCCATAGCGATGTTGGATGCAGAGATTGCACGGAATCCGATCAAGTCGCTGCGCAACCGCCGACAATCCATCCGCGTCAAATGAGCTCAATTCAAAAGTGAATGATCAAAGGCGCAAATGGGATTGTCTACGTACACAAATAACTGTCTTTTCCGTACAGATCCGCGCAGTCCTGTTTTTCTGCCCTGTTTCCGTGGAAACGACCTAGAAAAAATCCTCCAACTACCCCGCCAATTTGGGCGGCACCACGGTAGGC
>CAYTTD010000126.1:0-5984 GCA_964440595.1 uncultured Gaiellales bacterium | reverse complement strand
ATGACCAGGATTCCGCAGCAAAGGTCTCATCAGAACACACCCGCCTGAAACGGCGCATTGACGGGCTCGAGCGGTTGGAATCCGAATACGAGGATCTGGTTACGCTTCTTGAGATGGCCAATGAGTCAGAGGGCGCAGAGCAACTCGAGTTGGCAAACGAGCTTACAGCTGCGTTTGACGCCCTCGGCGGCAAACTGGCAACACTCCAGGAAGAAAGCCTTTTTACCGGGGCGTTTGACTCTGGTCCTGCAATCGTCTCGATCCACTCCGGGGAAGGCGGCGTCGATGCGCAGGACTGGGCTCAGATGCTTCAGAGAATGTATCTGCGTTTTCTGGAACGCAGGGGCATGAAGATTGAAATCAACAGCGAGACTGCTGGAGAAGAAGCGGGAATCAAGAGCTGCAGCTTCACCGTAAGGGGAGAAAATGCTTACGGCATCATGAACGCGGAGTCCGGCGTGCACAGGCTCGTCAGATTGTCGCCGTTCGACAGTGCCCATCGACGGCATACCAGTTTTGCGCAGGTGGAGGTATACCCGTGCTTTGACGACGACGTGCAGGTAGAGATCGACGACAGCGAGCTGCGAGTTGATACCTATCGTGCGAGCGGTGCTGGTGGCCAACACGTCAACAAGACAGATTCAGCGGTGCGAATCACCCATCTGCCAACCGGAACCGTGGTGCAATGCCAGAATGAGCGTTCGCAAACGCAGAACCGTGAGACTGCAATGAAGATGCTGAAGGGGCGTCTGTACGAGCTCGAAAGGCAAAAGCGTGAGGCCACCATTTCTGCCGAAAAAGGAGACGTTCAGAACGTTGGGTTCGGCAGTCAGATCAGAAGCTATGTGCTGCAGCCCTATCAAATGGTGAAAGACTTGCGGACGCGCCATGAATCGGGGGCTGTGCAGGCAGTGCTTGACGGCGACATCGATGATTTCATTCGTGCCTATCTTTTACACAGGGCTCAGGGAGGCAGCAGCCAAAGGGTAGGAGTCGAATAAATGGCTTCAGAAAACGGATCGTTACCCGCAGACCTTCTCGAACTATTTGCCCGGGCAGAAAAGGCAGCCGAGAATTCGTACTCACCTTATTCGGGCTTTCGAGTTGGCGCCGCGCTGCGCTGCAAAGATGGGTCAATATTTACTGGATGCAATATCGAGAGCGCTAGCTATGGTTTAACGATTTGTGCTGAGCGCGTCGCAGTGTCCAATGCGATTTCAAGCGGTGTCAGGCAGTTCGACGCAATTGCAATATTTGTTGATGCAAATGACGGACAACCGTGCGGAGCCTGTCGTCAGTTCCTGGCTGAGTTTGCTCTTTCAGAGTCTAGTGATCTCACCGTTGTATATGTCAGCTCAGGGAAAGTAACCATGCGACCGTTGTCCAACCTGTTGCCCGAGTCATTCTGTTCATCCGCCCTTTCATAAAATGAGCCGCAGCCTTGACATTGCAGTAGTTGGGCGTCCAAACGCCGGCAAATCAACACTGGTCAATAGGCTTGTTGGTGAGCACGTCGGAATAGTTTCGCCGATTGCGCAGACTACCCGCCGACCAGTCAGGGGAATTTTAAGGCACGAAGACGTTGAACTTGTATTTCTTGATCTGCCTGGAAGTCAAGGGCCCCGTGATGCCCTTACGCGCAGAATGCAGGGAGCGGTTGAGGGAGCTGTCGGTGATTGCGATGTGGTGCTATGGGTTGTGGACGCCAGTGTCGAGCCTGCTGCTGGCGAGGCACGCGTAGCGGAAATTGTCACGTCATCCGGTGCTCAGCTTGTGGTTGCATTGAACAAGATCGATCGCATGAAACCAGCCGCTCTGCTTAAACGGATATCGCAGCTATCTGGGCTGATCGGTGATTCGGATTACAATGCTCTTGTTCCGGTGAGCGCGGTTTCAGGGGATGGGCTCGACGTATTGGTCGACGAGATTGCCAAGTGTGAAGGAAGCGCAGGAACCTTCTTTCCAGAAGGAGAGAAGACCGATCTCAGGTTTGAGGAGCGGTGCGCTGAAATTATCAGGGAAAGCACTCTGGATTATCTGAAGGAGGAGCTACCACATGCCACGATTGCCACAGTGGAAGAAATTGAGATGCGGGGTGGCATACTCCATATCGATGCCGTGATCTGGGTCGAACGAGAATCACAAAAAGGCATCGTTGTTGGAAAAGGTGGGGAAAACATTAAGGCAGCGGGGATAAGATCACGTAAGATTCTTGAAGAGATAGCTGGTTCACAAATCGATCTTCGAATCAGGGTGAAGACCAGAAAGTCATGGAGGGGAGATGACAGGTGGCTTGAGGGGCGAGGTCTGTAGGATTAACTGATCAAATGAGTGGCATCTCGATCGCAAAATCTTTGGAGCTACATCTCTTGGGTGGGTTGATGACGCCCGAGCTGGTCGACGCCGGGTGCCAGCAGGCCCTTGAGAGTCACATAGCCAGCGTAGTTGTGGCACCAGTTCACATTGAGTTGGCGCAGCAGAAGCTAAGAGGCACTGACGTTGTAATTACAGCTGCAGTTGGTGTTCCGTGGGGGCAGGATCTTGTAGAGACCAAGATCACGTCCATGCTGGCAGCAATACGCCTAGGTGCACGTGCCATACGGTACGTGCCTGATTTATCCAGATTCAATACGAACAGCTGGAGCGTCGTTCGGCGTGAGATGAATCTGGTTTCCAAGACGATCTCAGAGCTGAACGTGGCTGGCGACCGCAGTGTGGACAACGTTGGAATTGTCGTCGACGTTACCACGGCAGCAGCAATAAATTTGGATGACCCCTGGGATGATCTTGAGGAGTCTTCGATCGACTTCCTTCAACTTGGAGATTTCCATTCGGGAATTACTCCCTCGAATGATCATGTCAGGCGAATGCGTGCACAACTCCCAGATGACATTGGTGTCACGGTTTCAGGTGGCATCTCGAATCTTGCAACGGCTCGAGATCTGCTTCTGGCAGGAGCAGTGCGAATTGGCACCCCGGCGGCTACTTTTATCCGCTCCGAAGAAGTTGCAGAGGCTAAAGCGAGGGCGGCTGGCAAATGTTGAACTCAATCAAAAAAGCGGCGGAGCAGCTAATTGATGTGTTCGATGGCTCTGATCTGCCGGATTTGGCAGTCGGAACAAAGAGGTCTCTTCATGAATTCCTTTCAGCTGACGAGCTGAGTCTTGTCGTTGAGTTGGCCGGAAGTAAGGATCCATCAGGTCACCGCTCATTCATCGAAGATGCGGAGCAGGTTGCAGAATCGGGTGTCGAAGCCATCTGTGTTGTTACTGATGATCAGGTTATGGGCGGTTCTCTTGGTGATCTGCGGTCGGTCAGGGCAAAAACTGAACTGCCGTTGATAGCACGGGGGATCTTTGTACATCCGACACAATTAAGGATGGCAGCAAACTGTGGCGCGGATGCAATCCTTACGCCCCTTGAAGCTCTGAGCAGAGACTCGGATCGTCATCGTGAGTTGATGTTTGAGCTGATGAATGAAAGTTCAATTGCAGGATTGGAGATGATCGTCTCAGTCGGGTCGGTCGATGACCTCGCTTGGGCCGGCAAAATCGGCGTTGATGCCGTTGTCATAGACAACAGGTCGAGGACCGGCAGTATCGACGTAGATCACACCTTCTCCCTTCTTCCAGAAGTTCCAGCGGGGATGCTGGTAATCAGCGAATCGATCGGTCAGACTGATGAGGTGGCAAAGCTGCGTGATGCAGGAGTTGACGCCCTGTTATTGGACGAGGGCCACTTTGAAATCGGTATCGAAAAATCCATTGAAGTCTTCGAGAAACTAGCGGAAGAAGACTCCTGACCGCTAAGTATGACTGGTGCGTGAGCCGAGCGTGGGGTCGTTGTTACTAACCCATGAATGCCCGTACGAGATCAAACATCGATTCGGGAACAATTCTGGCTGGTCCTTCGCAGTCAGCAATATCGACAGCCACAATCTCGCCGTTCCTGTAGGCGGTGAGTTTGCCAAATTCCTTATCGTTGGCAAGATCCGCAGCGAGGCGCCCGAACCTGGATGCAAGCACTCTGTCTGCAGGTGAGGGGGATCCTCCCCTTTGTACGTGGCCAAGTATTGTTACTCGCGTCTCGAATCCGGTTAGATCTTCAAGCGCACGGGCAACATGGTTGGATACTCCACCAAGCCGAGGGTATCCGTACTCATCCAGGCTCTGATTCTCATGCAGATCGTCGAAGAGCCCTGTGGTGGAGCGTAGTGCATACCCCTCTCCGACGACGATAAGCGAAAACGACTTGCCCTGGTCGTGTCGGTTTTTTATCACCTGGGCGGCGTCCTCGACGGTAAGGTTCATTTCAGGAATTAGTGTGACGTCTGCTCCACCCGCAATACCGGCAAAAAGTGCCAGCCAACCCGCCGTGCGCCCCATCACTTCGCAGATCATTACTCGGTCGTGGCTTTCAGCGGTCGTGTGGAGCCTGTCTAGCGCCCGGGTTGCCACCTGAAGAGCCGAATCAAACCCGACCGTCATATCGGTACCTGGGAGGTCGTTGTCAATTGTTTTTGGAATGCCAATCACAGGGACTCCATGATCGCGGTGCAACTGGGTTGCTCCACGCATTGTGCCCTCTCCACCAACCACTATCAGTGCCTCGATGTCGTATCTGGCAAGAGTCTCAAGTACATGCTTGGGGCCGTCTGGAGAGTGAGCGGGATTATCTCCCGACGAGCGGAGTATCGTGCCACCCCTGTCAAGAATGCCGCGCACCATGTTCTCGTCGATCACTATGTGTATGTCTTCAAGCAGACCGCGCCAACCATGGCGAAAGCCAACCAACGTATGACCATGATGGTCGATTCTTCTGAAAACAGCTCTGATTACTGCATTTAGACCGGGGCAATCACCGCCCCCTGTGAGAATTCCAACGCGCATGGTTCCTGACAATAACAGGTGGGCGCATGGTGCCGGAGGTCGGGCTCGAACCGACACGCCCTTGTTAGAGCACCGGATTTTGAATCCGGCGTGTCTACCAATTCCACCACTCCGGCTGGACAGCGTCAGCGATGATTATAAACAGCTTTTTGATTCCGGCTGCCTGTTCAGCATTGTCATGTATGGAAACAGGACTCCCCACTTTCACCAAAAACCATTAAAAGAATCAGCTAATGACGGATTCTCGCTGCAACATCCGGCCAGTTGGCACTCGATAGCAGGTATGCAGGGATTTTGAGCTGCTGACGGAGGGCAGATGGGACATCCAAACGGAATAAGAATCTGCGTGATCTTGCTTTGCCTGCCATTCCTGGCGTCATGTGGCGGTGGTGGTGGCGACAAGGGTAATGGTGACGGCGGTGGCGGCGGGAAGACCATGACTGAGGTCAAGGTTGTCAGTGATCTTCCGTTGACAGGTAGCTCGCGAGCGCAGACGGAGTCCATGGTTGAGGCAATAAAGATGAAGCTCGAGGAGTCGAATTACAAGGCCGGAACAGTTGGCATTACGTATAAGAGCTATGACGACGCAACAGCCCAGGCAGGCAAGTGGGATGAAGCCAAATGTGCTCAGAATATGACTGAGATGGCTGCGGATGAACAGGTGGTTGTTGTCATCGGTCCGTTCAACTCCGGGTGCGGTCAGGTGCAGATCAAGATTGCCAACCAGGCTGGGCTTGCAATGGTTAGTCCTGCCAATACCGCAGTAGGGCTTACCAAGCCCGGAGGTGATCCAGGTGAGCCTGACAAGTATTACCCGTCAGGGGTTCGCAACTACGTTCGGGTCGCACTGGCAGATGACCTTCAAGGGAAGGCAGCTGCCTTGTGGGCCTCGCAATTGGGTAAGAAGAGAGCATTTGTGCTGCATGACAAAGAGACTTATGGCAAGGGGATTGCTGATCAGTTTCAGACAGCGGCTCAGAAACGCGACATAGAGATCGTTGGCGTCGAGGGCATTGACCCGCTAGCCAATAACTATCGCTCCCTGGTTCCCAAGATTGTTGGTGAGAAGGCAGACGTGGTCTACTTTGGTGGTAT
>CAYTTD010000125.1:0-5986 GCA_964440595.1 uncultured Gaiellales bacterium | reverse complement strand
TATGCCCGTGGCCTCCACACAGAGGACGAGCGGCCGTTTTATAGATCAGATATCAGATGGATGCGAAAGCACTTTCCCGGATTCAGGATGATCTCAGCCAACCTGGTAACGCTGTCAGTCGGTACTGTTTCATCGCTGTTGTTCCACGAATCTGGACCCAACAACGTGGCGACCCGTGTGGCCGATCGGATTGACAGGCAGCTAACCCAGGTGCCGATCCTGGCTCCGAGCTTCCGCACAGCCGTCTTTGTGTTCGATCAGAATTGACTCCGGCTGCTCTACGCAGCGCCAGCTTCGGCCCATCTTCTTACCTTGGCAACGTCACCGAAAATCTCGTTGGTAACTGAAGTGCCGCGCGGCACAATTGCCCCCGGCATGATCATTGAATCTGTAACGCGTGCACCATCTTCGATGCGCGCGCCAGCTCCAATAACATTTGTACCAACAAGTTTCGCCCCCGAAGCGACATCTGCTGACGGGTGTATTTCGGATGAGCTTCTGGCAAGCATTTGTGCACCACTCGTAGCGTCGGGATTCCGCGCAAATGGGCTTGCGATGCCTGGTACCCTGCCCGCGGCAACGTCGCGGTTGCTCTGGAGGAATGACTCTAGGGTTCCAACATCGTTCCAATAGCGCTTTCCAACATTAATGCCGTTTAGATGCTCACCCTTGGCAAGCAGTGCGGGGAAAACATCGTTTCCAAAATCCTGCACGCCCGCTGGAATATGGTCGAAGATCTGTGGCTCGAAGATGTAGATGCCGGTGTTAACGAGGTTGCTTCTCGCCGTGCCAGGGGCAGGTTTTTCCTGAAACCCTTTTATGCGACCTTCACCTGCGAGCTCAACCACCCCATACCGGCTCGGGTCGTCGACTGAGTGTAGGGCCATTGAGCCAAGGGCGCCGCTTTGCCTATGTTGGCGAACCAGCGAAGCAATATCGAAGTTGTGTAATCCGTCGCCAGAGAGCACAACAAAAGGATCCGTATTGCGCATGACGCCTTCCAGCGCCTTTACTCCGCCGGCCGTACCCAGCAGCTCGCGCTCATGTGCCCATTTGAGGTTAACCCCCCATCGAGAGCCGTCGCCAAACGCTTTGGGCATTACTTCGGCCAGGTACCCGATGCTGCAGTGAACGTTGGTAATGCCGCCTTTTCTTACGCCATCGAGAACATGCCCCATGATTGATTGGCCGCCGACAGGTAGTGCCGGCTTTGGCACCATGTGTGTCCAAGGTGCAAGGCGAGAACCCTTTCCTGCAGCCATAACAAGTGCATTAACCAATTGCGTTCACCCTCTCCTGAAGCTCCCCCGAATAGATGGTGGCTGAAAACCAGCCATACTGAAGTATCGAACTCATAGAGGATTGGAGTTTCACCCAAAAAAAAGACCTCCTCCTTCGGATTGCTCCGAAGGAGGAGGGACGGTACGTAGCAACCAACCAGGAGATCGAAAACGCGGGACCACTTTCGATCTTTAGGCCAGTCAACTGCTTTTTCTGAATCAGTAATGTGGTTCTGTTTCAGAATTCAGCAGTCTTTTTTGGAGCAGCTCACCGATGATCCTGTTCCCCCCTGACTTTGGTGGTGAGATCCAAATCCTGGTGTGGTAAGCGTGTGGAGCGGTGGTTTTGGATATTGAATCTCAACATGTTTGTCAGGTTTCTCATCAACTTGCTGCTAACTCCTTTATCTCGCACTTCAAGCATTGTCGCCACGCGGTTTTTGGCACAAGTGTTGAAAGTGTTCAACAGTGAACAAATCCGATTTCGTGACACAAAAAAACCCCCGAGAGCGCCTATGAATTGACGCTGCCTCGGGGGCTCTATGAATCACTGCTTATCAGCTGTTTATGACGACAGGTAGCGCTCCAACTGCTGCTGCTCTTGCGTCGATAGGTCAGCGTAGGTGGCTGTGAAATCGATCAGATCAGCAAAGCGCTCGGTTGGTCTGGTGCCGTTATGAACGCCGTTATCAGTGGCGTTAATTGTGTCTACGGTTTCACGCTGTTCGTTGGTTAATGCGGTGTACCAATCGTCGTAAAGGTCTTGCCTTTGAGCAGGGCTCAAGTTGTTCTCGTAAGCCCTCCTTGCGAAGCCTCTGTTGGCCTCGCCATGGAACGGCGATGAAGTGCTCCCATCATCGCCTGAAGCCGGTCCTGTACCACCCCCATGGATTGTAGCCGCGAGGTTTGTAAGGAGTGTCTCTGACGCATCGCTATATGGGTCAGCAATCTCGTTGAAGTCGGCAAGTGCACCCGGGTTCAATTGCCCTTCATCCGTAGATATTCTCAGAAGCTCGCGAGCAGCCGACGAATCAACCACTGCACCAAGCGTAGTCGATGAATCATCAATCGCTACCAGGTCACCATCGTCGTTCACCTCAAACTCTGGAACCGTAACCTCGAAATCCGTGTTACCTGCACCATCGCTGACGGCATTGCGTAACGCGTTCAAGTCTGCATCGTTTCCTTGTAGCACCCTGAGTTCTTGCACAGCCGCCTCGTAGTCAGACTCTATCCCGGGGCGCAGGTTATTTATTATGTTGTTTCGATAGTCCCGGAGGTCGTTGAGCGTAAAGCCAAGATCATCACCATTTGACGCGTGCAGCGTCGCTTGTGTGTCTTCTCCAGTGTGCTGATTCAGAACCGTAGCAATTAGCTCTTGCTGCACCTCAACCAGGCCAAGGCGTTGCTGCTCTGAGTATGCTCGAATAATCCTTGCGTCTTCCTGGTCGCTGTCAGCCAGATGCTCCGAAACCGTGTCCAGATAGCGACGATCTGCGGAAAGCTGTTCAATGACAGCGCCCTGTTCCTCAATCGATACGCCTCCACCTTCGTTGTCAGTGGTGAACAGCTCAGCGAGCCTGTTTGCTTCACGCTGCGTAACAGTGCCGTCGTCGGCAAATCTGCGGGCAGCAATCGTAATGCGATTGACGTCGTTCACCGCCTCGGCCATGTTTTCATCGGACTCGCGATAGTGTGTAATGCGGATTGCGTCTCCTGCGTCATACGTATCATGATCCTGGCGTCTTAGGCCAACCCCTTCAGCTCTATCCCGTTGCGCAATAGATTCGTGCAACACCTCGTTGTGGTCTTCGAGAGTGCGCGCTTTAATCGGTCTTACGGCATCGCTTGCATCGTTAGTGCCCTGTCGAGGTGCAGTGAGTGATCCGCGATCCCGAGTGGCATTTTCGGTCGGGTTAATCTCTCTTGGATTTGACGTGTCAGCGGATGGAGTCGCGTCAGGTCGCCTTACGTTGCTGGCCGCTGCTGGTGTCCTTGAAGTCCCTGAAGGTCCGTCTAAGCTCATGGTTCTGTTCCCCCTGAAATAACGTTGTGCGCCCCCCGTGGTTGCACAGCTCAATTGGTACTCTTGGGAACAGTACACATTCAAAGTAAGGCTGTTGTCCTATTGTGTCAATGCCTTTTCGCGGCAATTGTGTCGGATGGCCTGGAATTGGGTAAGTCACTGGCGTGTTGTATGGATTGAAACGATCTGGCCTTTGTGTGGGCGCAGTTCTCTTCGTGGTTGCCTCTGCTGCAATTTTGGCGGGCTGCGGTAGCGATAGCGACAAAACGGCAGCTGGGCAACGCCTTTCCAAGGCTGAGTATGAGCGTCGCATGAATCGCCTTGAAGGTGAAGCAGAGGCAATATCCAAGGATTTTGAACTCGTGTTTGACGACCACATGGAAGACGCACTTGCTTCTCGTGATGACGACCGAATAGCCGAGAGTTGCGCCAACACCATTGAAACGCTCGAGATGGTTGCAAAGGATTCAACACGCGTTTACAGGCTAATGGGCAAGCAGAACCCGCCCAAGGATATCGCCAAGGTGCACAAAAAATACGTTGCGTTTGAGACAGACGAGGAAATTGATGAGCAACTGATTGAGCTTTTCGACGAGATGTGTGATGCATTCAATGAAGAAGAGGATGAGCTTGACGAGGCTATGAAAAATCTTGATGAGCTGATCGAGGATGTTGAGAAGCGTGAGAAGAGCTTCTATAAGGAGTTCAAAAAATCCGGCTATGAAATCGACTTCAGGGAATGAGCTTTGAGTGAAAAATTTCATTCGCATCTTTGGTGATCTTTTGTTGGTAGTCATGGTGGTTGGCGTGACTACGCTCCTTGTCAGTGACCGTGCAAGCGTCAGGTTTGATGACGAGATTGGAAGAAAGATTGGCATCGCAGATCACGAGCGTATCGACGGTGAAAACGAGCGTCGTTCGGCTCACCAGTTTGACAAAATTGTTGACGAAATGGTCAAAAAGCGGGCAAAACGCATGGCAATTGCGCGAAAAAAAGCCAAGCGTGTAGATGACCAGGGCAACCTTGACCTGCACTATGTTGATGCTGACGAGTCAAAGAGTGAATACGTTGATGCACAGAACATGATGCGTGAAAACAAGGTGTTTGATGAAATCGTTGAAGCAGTAAATAAACAGATCTCGCTGCCGCAAGATATTCCCATCCGAATCGGTGTAGATGGGGAGGGGCAAGAGTCGCCGCACTACAATCCGATGTTGGGCGAGATCATCTATCCCTGGTTCTTTGTGTCAATTACCGATGATGTTCTTTCGGAGGCTGGGTATGAAGGTGAAGAGCTCGATGATGCAACTGCGGACGTAACTCGTTTTGTCTTCTACCACGAGCTTGCGCATGCGCTGATTCACCAACTGAAGCTTCCTGTGGTTGGCAAGGAGGAGGATGCCGCTGATTCGTTTGCCGTTGTTCTTGCAATCGAGTTTGAAGGTAAGGGAGAGATGGCAATTGCCGCCGCAGACATGTTTGGAGCATTCCACGATATGAGTGGACCACCAGACGTTGAGGCATACTCCGATTCTCACTCTCTGGATCTGCAGAGGTTTTACACAATCGGGTGTCTCACCTTTGGCGCTGACACGAAAGAGTACGCTGACGTTGCAGATCGGATGGAGCTCTCAGAAGAACGTCGCGAAATGTGTGAGATGGAGTACGAGCAGGCGCGAACCAGTTGGTTTGGGCTCCTGGACAAGGCATTGAAGGACGGAGCCGCTGATGAGTAAAGCCAAGATCTCTGATCGCGACTGTCATGAGTGTGGCGGAGCAGTGGACGTCGGAGAGGCGTTCTGTGGCCACTGTGGTGCCCTGTGGCAAACACCTGATGACGCAGCACGCCACCGCATGGCGCGTCTGCGGACGGCGGCTGAGATCTTTGCAGGGCTATATGTAGTCATTGCCCTGGTCATCTACTCAACCTGAAACCGCTTAAGCAGCGAACTCGATATCCAGGAGTAGGATTTGCGGGCACTTTCTGGTGCGGAATTTTCGGGGAGATTTGTTTTGGCGGGTGTTATTCCACCAAGAAGATGGCAAGTGGCAGAGCCAATCAGGCATCTGGCTGAAGCGGCAGGGGTGCAACTGACTGATGGCATTCCAGCGTTTACCTGGAACGGTATGACCAATGAGACCTGGCACCTGGTGAAGAACGGTATTCAATCTGAGGTGCATCTACTATTCCCGGGCCTCCACCCCGTCTCGGTCGAAGAGGCCGCCCTCAGATTTGTATGGACACCCAAGCGCGAAAGGCTTTGGGGTCAATTGCTCGACATGTCGCCGGCTCTGCGTGATGAGGCTCGCGGTGCCTACCTTGTTGGCGGTGGCAGCTTTTTTCACTCAGACAAGCCTGATCCGGGTGACATTGACGCACTTGTGCTCCTCGGTGCTGGTGCGCCGCAGGACTTTCAGCGTGGAAGAGGAGTTGTGCAGAAGCTCTCAGCCAATGAAGGGCTCGAAGGGGTACACCTCACCCCGACGTCAACGCATCCAAACATCGCCTATGCAAAAGAGCGGCTGGCAAATGAGCTTACAATTTCTCAGCAGAGACACCCCGCAGGCAAGATTGAAGCCGGAGGAGTTTTGATTGACATCGGCGAGCTGGCTGCAGCGGCAGAACGCAGGTCGCGTTAAGTCGTCGATGAGACCGTTATCACCTGAACGCCATCGTCA
>CAYTTD010000124.1:0-5996 GCA_964440595.1 uncultured Gaiellales bacterium | reverse complement strand
CTGAAGGGGCCCGCTGGCCGAAGGAGGTGGGTCAGGTGTAGGGTTACCTAATTCGAGGCCGAGCTGGGAGGGGAGCTCTGCCACAATCGGGTTACACGGACCAGGGAGTTGAAGCATGGATCAAGCAGAGCTTGCAAAGCGTCACAGAAGCGTGATGCCGGACTGGATTGCACTTTACTACGATCAACCAATCTCGCTTGTGCGTGGAGAGGGCCGGTACGTATGGGATGCTGCCGGTGAGCGCTACCTCGACTGGTTTGGAGGCATCCTCACGACAAGCACTGGGTATGGCACTCAGAGCGTCGTCGACGCCGTCAAGAAGCAGGCAGACGAGATGCTGCATACGTCAACTCTGTACCTGATCGAGAAGCAGGTTGAGCTGGCAGAGCTGATCAGTGACCTTTCACCTATTGACGACGCGAAGGTGTTCTTCACAACCTCGGGAACAGAGGCGAATGACACTGCGCTGATGCTCGCAACTGGTTGGAGACGATCAAACCAGGTACTTGCGATTCGAAACAGCTACCACGGCCGAAGCTTTGGTGCCATGGCAATCACGGGTAATCGCGCATGGCGCGCCTCCTCGCTCTCACCGTTCAACGTCAGCTACGTCCATGGGTCCTACAGGTATCGCAGCCCGTGGCGCGAAATGCCTGACGCTGACTACATAGATCGTTGTGTAGATGATCTAAAAAGCGTCATCTCAACGTGCGGCGCCGATGACATCGCTTGTCTCATCGCCGAGCCAATCCAGGGTGTCGGTGGATTTGCAACTCCACCGGATGGCCTGTTCAAGGCATACCACGAAGTTCTTGCAAAGGAAGGCATACTGTTTATTTCAGATGAGGTTCAGACCGGGTGGGGGAGAACTGGCGACCACTTCTGGGGCATCTCAGCGCACGATGTCGCGCCCGACATAATGACCTTTGCCAAAGGGATCGGCAACGGCCTCACAATCGGCGGTGTCGTTGCGCGGCGCGAGATCATGGACTCTGTGAACGCAGGATCAATCTCCACATTTGGTGGCAATCCGCTGTCAATGGCTGGCAGCCTCGCAAACCTCAGGTACATCCTGGAAAACAACCTGCAACAGAACTGTCAAACTGTTGGTACGTTCATCATCGATGAACTGCGTCGCTACTCCAGCGGTGGCGCCGATGCCGCGTTACCATTGATCGGTGATGTCAGGGGCAAGGGATTGATGTTCGCGCTTGAGCTCGTCGAGCCAGGTTCGGACACTGCAAACCCCAAGGCAGCGGCGCTGATGATGGAGGCCACTCGTGAGCGTGGACTCCTGATTGGTAAGGGCGGCCTGGAGGGCAACGTGCTTCGATTTGCGCCTCCTATGACTCTTACCCGTCAAGAGGCCGAGGAGGGTCTGCAGATCCTGCTCACCTCGCTTGGCGAAGTACAAAAAGAACTTCATGGTATTGAGATGAAGGTTCTGGAGGAGGCAACAGCATGAGCAGTACAGGAACACAGGAAAAGTCAGCAGCCGTAACAGAGACGTCTGCGGATGCACCGATCGTCAAGCACTGGATCAACGGAGAATGGTACGTGGAGGATCCAGATAACGGTGAGCTTCTGGATGTTCATGATCCAGCCCGCGGCGTTGTGGTAGCCAGAGTTTCAATGGCTGGTGAAACTGTCGTTGACCGCGCCGTAGAAGCCGCATCTCAAGCCTTCACTGAGTGGCGCAATTGCTCATTGACCAAGAGAGCCACGATCATGTTCAAGGTGCGCGAGCTGCTTAATGAGCGCAAGGAAGAGCTTGCGCGCATCATTGCACGAGAACACGGCAAGGTGCTTGAAGATGCAATGGGTGAGGTCACACGAGGGATTGAGGTAGTCGAGTTTGCCTGTGGCATTCCTCACCTGATCAAGGGTGAGTACAGTGAGTCGGTTTCAAGTGGTGTGGATGCCTGGTCGTTGCGCCAGCCCCTGGGTGTCGTTGCAGGTATCACTCCGTTCAACTTTCCGGCCATGGTTCCCATGTGGATGTTCCCCATCGCAATCAGTTGTGGAAACACCTTCGTGCTCAAGCCAAGTGAAAAAGATCCTTCCGCAGCCAACTTCATCGCCGAGGTTTTGGCAGAAGCTGGGCTTCCTGCTGGCGTGTTCAACGTCGTGCACGGTGGCGCAGATGCCGTAAACGCTCTGATAACGCACGACAAGGTTGCGGCGGTCACTTCGGTCAGTTCAACACCTGTCGCGCGCCACGTCTACCAGACAGTAACTTCACGTGGAAAGCGCGTGCAGGCTCTCGGCGGGGCAAAGAATCACATGGTGGTTCTGCCTGACGCAGATCTGGACCTCGCAGCCGATGCAGCAGTAAACGCGGGCTTCGGTTCGGCCGGGCAGCGTTGCATGGCCATCAGCGTTCTGGTTGCCGTTGGCGGTTGTGTGGATGACCTTCGAGAGAAGATCGTCGAGCGAATCAACGCAATTAAGGTTGGCGCTGGCGATGACCCAGGCAGCCAGATGGGGCCGATCGTCACCGCCGATGCGCGCGATCGAATCAATGATTACATTGGTACCGGTGACTCAGAGGGGGCCGAGCTCGTTGTTGATGGGCGAGGTCTGGATCCAATGGGCGACGGATGTGGCTACTTTGTAGGGCCGACGCTCTTTGACCGTGTTCGACCCGGCATGAAAATCTACGACGATGAGATCTTCGGGCCTGTTCTGTGCATAGTGAGAGTGGACACGTGGGACGAAGCCCTGCGGCTCATCAACGAATCTCGCTACGCCAACGGCGTAGCTCTGTTCACCAATGACGGCGGTGCAGCTCGAAAGTTCCAGCACGAAGTTGAGGTCGGAATGGTTGGTATCAACGTGCCAATACCAGTGCCTATGGCCTACTACTCATTTGGTGGATGGAAGGAGTCACTTTTTGGTGATACCCACATGCACGGCATTGAGGGAGTCAAGTTCTTTACGCGCCTGAAAGCAGTCACGGGGCGTTGGGCTGATCCAAGAATGCGCGGTGTAAATCTCGGCTTTCCGCAGATGAGCTAGGAGGAGTAGGAATGGCTAACTTACAGGCTTCAAGGCGAGACAGTCATCTAATCGAGCAGGATCTATCAGAGCGACTTCCGGTATACAGTGAGACAGAGGCAAAGGTTGAGGCATCGAGGTGTCTCTACTGCTTTGACGCACCCTGCGTTATTGCGTGTCCAACCTCCATCGATATTCCCGGGTTCATAAATCGCATTGCAACTGGTGATCGCAGCGGCGCAGCTCAATCCATCTTCAGTCAGAACTTCCTGGGAGCAACATGTGCACGTGTATGTGCGACCGAAGAGTTGTGCGAAGGATCATGCGTTCTCGAGCCAGGTGAGGGTGCAATTGAGATCGGACGCCTCCAGCGCTACGCTACAGACCTTCACTATGAAGTCGGAGGCTCCATACCCTATGTCGCCGGCACCGACACTGGTTCACACGTCGCAATCGTGGGTGCGGGCCCGGCCGGCCTGGCTGCTGCGGCAAAGTTGCGAACTTATGGTCACGCTGTGACGCTATATGAGCGAATGAGCAAGCCCGGTGGACTTGCTGCCTACGGAATTATTCCGCTTCGTGAACCCACCGAGGTTGCTCTGTGGGAGTCGGCAGAAGTAGAGCGGCTGGGGGCTCAGATCAGGACTGGCATCGAAGTTGGCGTCGACATAAGTGTCGATCAGTTGGTTGATGACCACGACGCTGTGTTTCTGTCAACGGGGGCTGGACGCCGCGTATCGACAATTGATCTCAAAGGTGCGACTGCTGCCGGAGTTCAGGATGCTCTTGCCTTCATAGAGGACGTAAGAACGGTACCGGTAGGCGAGATTCCTGTCGGTAACAACGTGGTAGTTGTCGGAGCCGGCAATACTGCCATGGATGCTGCGACCATTGCAGTGAGGCTCGGCGCAGGCCAGGTCACCTGTATCTACAGGCGCACAGAAGCAGAGATGACAGGCTACCCGTCAGAGTATGAACACTGCTTGCGCGACGGGGTTGCCTTCAGGTGGCTGACGCAGCCCGTTGCAATTGAGACCGGGAAAATGGGCGAGGTTGTCGGCGTGACTTGCGCAGAGGTGGATCTTGGTACCTCTGGGGAAGATGGCAGAGCGGTGCCGATTGTGTCAGACAGATTGTTCACGATAGAGGCCGATCATGTGCTGCTTGCAACCGGGCAGAAGCGTGAGCCTGGCATCTTCGATCTTTTCGGGCTTGATGTTGAAGATGAGCGGCCACGAATCGACGAGTCATTCATGACGTCCAGGGACGGTGTTTTTGCCGGTGGCGACAATGTCTTATCTGGTAAGGAACTAAGCGTGGTCGATGCCGTTGCGCAGGGGCGTGATGCTGCGGTCTCAATTAATGAGTGGTTGCTACAGCGGACATCCAAATAAGGATCAAGGGGAATCAGACATGGCAGATCTGACAACAGACACAGCAGGCATCAAGAGTCCGAATCCGTTCTGGATTGCATCTGGACCTCCGGGTAACTCGCTCCGGCAGGTGCGAATTGCGTTTGAGGCTGGATGGGGAGGCGTCGTCTGGAAGACGATCGGAGGTCCGGTCATTGATACTGCCATGCGCTATGGCGGCCATGATGTGTATGGGCGGAAGCTGGTAGGTCTCAACAACATTGAGCTGATCAGTGATCGGCCTCTGGATGTCAATCTCGACGAGATCAGACAGGCCAAGGAGGAGTGGCCAGATCGAGGTGTCGTTGTCTCTCTCATGGTCGAGAGTGAAAGGGAAGCCTGGCACGAGATCGTCAAGAAGTCTGAGCAGACTGGCGCGGATGGATTTGAGTTGAACTTCGGCTGCCCGCACGGCATGAGCGAGAGAAACATGGGCTCGGCAGTTGGCCAGGTACCAGACTACGTAGAGATGATTACCTCATGGGTGAAGGAGGTCGCCACCATTCCAGTATTGGTAAAGCTGACGCCAAACATCACCAACATTGAGGTTGCAGCTCAAGCCGCCAAGCGTGGAGGCGCTGACGGCGTAAGCGCGATCAACACGATCAACTCGATCATTGGACTTGATCTCGACTCGTGGGAGATCAGGCCATCGGTTGATGGTCGCGGGTCGCACGGCGGATATGCAGGGCCCGCAGTCAAACCAATAGCTCTGCACATGGTCTCATCCATTGCCGCAGGCAGTGAGACCAATGGCTTGCCAATCAGCGGAATTGGTGGGGTTCATACGTGGCGGGATGCTGCCGAGTTCATGCTTCTTGGTTGCAGCACCGTGCAGGTGTGTACCGCAATCATGCACCACGGTTTCAGGCTCGTTGGCGAGTTGAATGCCGGCTTGTCAAACTATCTTGATAGCCGAGGTATTGCCAGCGTCCGCGAGATAATTGGTGGCAGCGTTGAGCGAGTGTCGCGTTTTGACCAGCTTGACTTGAACTACCGGGTTCATGCCGACGTAAACCCCGATCTCTGCATTGGGTGTGGCAAGTGCATCGAGAGCTGTCGTGACAACCAGGTTGACTGTATCTCCTGGGTTGACCCGTCACAGACAAAGGGTCGTATAGCCACGGTCGACGAGAGCGAGTGCATTGGTTGTGACCTTTGCTCGATTGTGTGTCCTGTAGAAGGGTGCATAACCATGCAGCAAGCTGAGCGTCACCACGAGCCTTTGTCCTGGGGTGAGCTGGTAAATGAAATCGGCGTACCCGGTAGCTGCTCCTCGACAGCGGATCTAACTTGGGATGGATTTTCGGAGAAGATCAGCGGCAAGGTTGAGTCTCACGGGCTGCGAGGGGTGCCTGCAAATACCAGGTAATCTGTTTTGGATATGCGTTCTCGAGCGTAACGGTAGACCAATTCGTTTCATACGGGAGCAAATCGCGTCATTCATGGTCAACTCGTTCCTTTCATGACCAATTAGTCTCTTTCATGTGGTGAAGCGTAGGCGCGTTGATCCTGGTCTTTTGGTTTTGGGATGGTGTGTGTCTTTTGCAAGACACGCTTACCTGAGCATTCATCCTGATGCTCAGG
>CAYTTD010000123.1:0-5996 GCA_964440595.1 uncultured Gaiellales bacterium | reverse complement strand
GGCCCCGAGGCTGGGCAAGCCTGCTCAGAGTGTGGTTGCACCGAGTGGCGCCGAGATGAAGATGTTCTTGACACTTGGTTCAGCTCGGGGCTGTGGGACTCCGCAACGCTTGGTTGGCCGGCAAACACCGACGATCTTGCTCATTTTCACCCGACCAGCGTTTTATGTACTGCGCGCGAGATCATCAACCTGTGGGTAGCGAGAATGATGATGTTCAGCTACGAGTTTCTCGGTGAAAAGCCATTTAGCGATGTCTACATTCACTCTGTCGTTCAGGCGCCCGATGGTCGCCGAATGTCGAAATCACTTGGTACAGGTATTGATCCCCTGGAGATGATTGGCAAGTATGGTGCCGATGCCACCCGATATGGCTTGTTGGACATGTCATCAACTCAGGACGTGAGATTTAACGAGGGGAAGATCCCAGAAGGAAGGGATCTCGCAAACAAGCTGTGGAATGCGTCACGTCTTCTTGCGGGATTTGGCTCAGAAGATGTGTTGAAGGAAGACCCCGCAGTGGTTGAGCTTTGCTTGAACACGAACGACAGGCTTGAAGACCACTGGATCGTTGATCGCCTTGGTGCAGCCATCCGCACCGTGAATGACCATCTTGAATCATATTCATTTGCATTGGCGACAAAGGCGATCTATTCGTTTGTATGGAACGAACTTTGTGACTGGTATCTTGAATCAGTGAAGCCAAGACTGCGTTCAGAAGATGCTGAGATCAGAGCAAGGGCAACGCAGGTGTTCTCGCACTGTCTGTACTCGACCATCCGCCTGGTTCACCCGATCATGCCGCACGTAAGCGAGGAGGTGGCGTCCCAGCTATGGCCAGGCAAGAAGGGTATGGTTGCTCTGTCCTCCTGGCCCACTGATTCGTTCGCCGGAGCCACGAACGACGCCGATACGAGCCGAAAGTGTGCGGTATTTGTCGAGGTCATGGCAGTCGTAACAAGGATCAGATCGATACGACAGGCAGCTGGATGCGTGCCGTCAGAGTCAGTGAATGGCTCAGTGGAAGGCACAGCAGACGCTGAATGGAACCAGGCCGCAGAGCTCGTGGCGTCCCTGACCAACCTTGAGCTTGGTGATTATTCTGGAGACTCGTTCTCCCTTCCACTGGGTGAGTATTCGCTGCAACTGTTTGGATTAGATACGGTTCTGATCAGAGGCCAATTGGAAGATGAGCTGTCATCAGCCCAAGGAGAGCTCAAGCGTGCCGAAGGAAAGCTTGCCAACGAGTCTTTTGTATCACGCGCCCCCGACGACCTGGTTGCTGCTGAAAGGGAGAAGATTGATCGTTATGCGTCTCGCATCAAGCAGGTTTCGGGCATCCTCGCGCAACTGAAATAGCGGCCGACAACATGGCCCAGCTATGCCGGTGTTCACATGATGGTTGCAGTATGTCCGGCTTTGAACGTAGCATCCACACGTTCACAAAACACTTTTCATTTCGGGAGTTGCAATGGCGTCGATATTTGATAACAAGGTAGTGGAGCTCATACAGAACCTTGGTGCAATGCTGCTGGTGGTTTTCTATGTATCTGTCGTGCTTTGGACATACAAGGATGCAAGAAGGCGCATTGATGATCCAATTCTTGTTGCAACCTCTGTAGCGACGTCAATGCTTCCGATAATCGGGGTCTTCGTTTATATGATGCTTAGGCCACCAGAGTACCTTGCTGACGTGCGTGAACGAGAACTGGAGATCCGCGCCATGGAGAGGCAGTTGGGTCGCAGCGAGCGCTGCCCATATTGTCGTAGTTCGGTCGAATCTGACTGGCTGTCGTGTGCCGTGTGCACAACCCGTTTGCGCACCGCATGCGAGGGCTGTGACCGTCCGCTGGATCCACGCTGGGCCATGTGTCCTTACTGCGAGCTTGAGGTGTCGAAGAACAATCGAAGTGGCAACAAGAAGGGTGGAGGTTCATCGGATCGCAAGCGCAACCGAAGTGAACGCCCTGATGCCACCACAGTTTTCTCTGCCGATACCAAGACTGGTGCCGAGGCGGAAGACAAAAAGCGAAAGAGTTCAGGCGATGATGGTGATGTCATCCGTACCGAGCCTTTTCAGTCATCCACTGGCGGGCGCTTTGAGCGTGGTTCAAAGAACCGATCTTCCAAAAAGAGTGACAAGCCCGTAAAATCACCTTTGGCCTGAGCCCGGCTTAGCACGAATCTTTCAATTAGAACTGAGGTATAAACAATGGCTGTTGAACAGACTTTCTTCATGATCAAGCCAAACGGAGTGGAACGCGGCCTCGTAGGTGAGATCGTTGGTCGAATTGAGAGACGCGGCTTTGTCATCAGAGGATTGAAGCTGATGCAGGTAACAGCCGAGCTTGCTGAGGCTCACTATGAGGAGCACAAAGACAAGCCATTTTTCGGTGAGCTTGTCGACTTCATAACGAGTGGCCCCGTGGTTGCCATGGTTGTGGAGGGCGAGAGCGCCGTTTCTGTAGTGCGCACAATGATGGGTGCTACGAACCCCGTTGACGCTGCTCCAGGGACCATTCGTGGCGACTTCGCACTTGATATGGGTGAGAATGTCGTCCATGGGTCAGACGCCCTTGGATCTGCATCGCGTGAGATAGGCCTCTACTTCACAGAGAGCGAACTGGGGCTTGCAACTGCCTAAGCGATTTCAGATACCTCAACCACTGGTTTTAGCTTCAGCTTCTGCGCAACGAACAGCCATCCTGAATATGTTGGGGATCGAACACTCGGTGCATGCTGTTGACGTAGACGAAGTGGTTTGTTCAACAGGCGTTGAAACGGCTGTGACCAACGCGAGAATCAAACTGAAAAAAGCACGTGCTGAGTTAGAAGCACTCGAGTTTGCGGTAGAGGCTACTGTTCTTGCCTTCGACACCGTTGTAGAACTTGAAGATCAGGTCTTCGGTAAGCCCGAGTCGCTTGAAGATGCTGTCGCGATGTTGAGAACCATGTCTGGCAAAACGCACGTTGTGACGGGTGCAATGTCATCTTCGCGCGTTGATGGGTCCTCGGCTTTCAGCGACTTCTGCCAAACCGAAGTTGCTTTCATGGAGCTTAGCAACGAGATTATTGACTGGTATATAGAAACCGATGAGTGGAAGGGGCGCGCTGGCAGCTACGCGATTCAGGGGAAAGGGTCGTTATTGGTTGATTCAGTGCAGGGCGACTACCAAAATGTGGTCGGACTCCCTGTCAGCTTGTTCAGGAATCTTGTTCTGCTTTCTGATCCGGTGTTTTAGGCTCGGCGCCGTCCAACTCATCATCTTCGAAGGGCAGGCCAGCCTTCTTGAGATAGTCGCCATACTTGGAGTGCGCTTTTCTCAATGACTCACCGTCAACACCTGCGTCAGGTACGGGAACGGATGGAACGCTGTCCTGGTTCTCCTGGCTGTTTTCCTCAACTGTCATAACGTAGTACCCCTTGTGGAAGTCTCTTGATTGATTCCCGTTTTGAGGAGTCATTGAAACCCTTTGGCCAAGGCAGTGTGGGCCAGACCCCATGTTGACTGCATCATGAGCAATGCAATCAACGCTATCCTTGCAGCATGTTTGGATTTCTTGGAGGGCTGGGAGCCCGGGACATTGCAGTTGATCTGGGAACGGCTAATACACTTGTGTATGTGAGAGGTCGGGGGATCATCCTCAGCGAACCTTCAGTAGTCGCAATTGATCAACGAACTGGAGAGGTTCACGCGGTAGGGATTGAGGCCAAGAGAATGCTTGGGCGGACGCCGGCTTCGATCACCGCCATTCGACCTTTGAAGGATGGAGTCATCGCTGACTTTGACGTTTGTGAGCAGATGCTTCGGCACTTCATCAAAAAGGTTCACCACAATAGATTTGTTCACCCGCGCGTTGTGGTCTGCGTACCTAGTGGCGTAACCAATGTAGAGAAGAGGGCTGTTGAGGAAGCAACGCTGTCAGCAGGTGCCCGAAGCGCCTACCTGATTGAGGAGCCCATGGCGGCTGCCATTGGATCTGGCTTGCCGACGGCTGAGCCAACTGGAAGCATGATTGTCGACATCGGCGGTGGTACAACCGAAGTCGCCGTAGTTTCCCTGGGTGGCATCGTTGTTTCCCATAGCTTGCGTGTTGGTGGCGATGAACTCGACGAGGCAATCATCAACTACATCAAGCGTGAGTACAAGATTCTGATCGGGCACCAGACAGCTGAGGAATTGAAGCTTGAAATCGGGTCTGCGTTTCCGCTGCAGGAGGAGGTGCGTGCCGAGATTCGCGGTCGTGACCTTGTATCGGGTCTGCCAAAGACACTTGTGCTAGCCAGTGAAGAGGTCAGAGGTGCACTTAACGAGCCGCTGGAGCAGATCATTGAGGCGGTCAAGCTGACGCTTGATAAGACGCCTCCTGAGCTTGCCAGTGACATCATGGACCGCGGGATCATGCTGGCCGGAGGCGGAGCTCTGCTAAATGGCATCGACGAGCGTCTGCGTCATGAGACTCATATGCCAGTGCACATCGCAGAGTCGCCTTTGACCTGCGTTGCTGTTGGCAGCGGTCGTTCCCTTGAAGAGTACGAGACACTGCAGCGAACGGCGGTGGCCGCTTCCCGACAGCGCAGCGGCCGCTTTAGCTGAACAGGTTAGATCGCGCCGTTCCGTGTACGGGATTTGACGCGATGTGAAGGATACCCATGCAAACTAATTCAGCAAGATTTATCACCCCCCTTGGTCGTGTGGTCTGTGACAGGCCGGGGAACTGCTTATGACAACCAGACAGAAAAAACGATTTGGAAAAACCACACTCAAAACGCTGCGCAAGGCGAATCTGCTTGTGCTGGTTGTTCTTTGTATTGCGGTTTTGACGTTTTTCCTCAGGTCAGGCAGCGCTGCGGGTATCCAGTCCTTTGCTCTTGAAGCCGTTTCGCCGCTGCAGCGAGGAATCGAGTTGGCGTGGAGTCCAGTTTCTGGAGCCTGGAGCTGGGGTAGAAATCTGATCAATGCAGGCGACGAGCGGGCCAGACTTCAACACGAGGTCGACTATCTTGAAGGCAAAGTAGAGACGCTTAGAGCGGTTGAGGCAGAAAACGTGCGGCTGAGAAGAGCCTTGGCCATCGAGGAGCGCGGTAGATTCCCAGTCGGCTATTCGAGAAAGTGGGGCAGCGTAATTGCTCGTCCCTCAGCCAGCAGCACCACCATTGTGATTGACCTGGGGTTACAGGATGGCGTAAGTGTTGATGATGCCGTTATTGTGCCAGAGGGGTTGGTTGGCCGAATCATCGCCGCCTCGAGGAATTCATCCCGCGTGTTGTTGATTACGGAGCATGCAAGCGGTGTTTCCGCTACTGTCGCTGAATCGAATGCGAATGGTGTGGTGAAAGCTCTTGCGGCTGAAGGATCATCGGTAATGAAGATGGGGTTCGTGCCGGTAAAGTCGAAGGTTTCAGTTGGCGATCTGGTTGTGACGTCAGGGTGGAACACAGGAAAGTTGAAATCGATCTATCCCCGTGGTGTACCAATTGGAATGGTTTCAAGTGTTGGCATCAGCACGTCTGATCTGTACGCAAACATCCAGGTTACTCCGTTTGCTGACTTCGATGCGATGCATGAGGTCGCTGTTCTGGTTCCCGATGACCGTCAGGCAGTTGAGATTGTCATGCCACCCGAGGTATCCGCAGGTAAATCACCATTGAAGCGGGGTGACGTTGATTGAGTGTCAAACGTCAGGCATCGATGATCGCACTTGTTACCGTGCTTGTATGTCTGCTTCAGGCGACACTGGTCACCAGATTAAACGTATGGGGTGCATCGCCTGACATTGTAGTGCTCGCGGTAGTTGGTGTTGGCCTGCTGAGTGGATCAGTCAGCGGCTCAACTTGCGGTTTCTGTTCAGGAATGCTATTTGCGTTAATGAACGGTACGACTCCCGGACCTCATGCTCTTCTTCTCGTAATTACCGGCTAAGGGGTTGGACCCATCGGTCGACAACTGGTAACTGATGCTAATCCGGTACAACCTCTCTTAGGCGGTGTTTTGGCT
>CAYTTD010000122.1:0-5998 GCA_964440595.1 uncultured Gaiellales bacterium | reverse complement strand
GCGAAGCCAGTCCTCCATTCGCTTGCCATAAAAATCAGGCTCCCACGCAACACTGCGGTTTGCTTCAATCATGGTCTCACGGATCTCATCACACGCTATGAACCACTCATCTACCAGCCTGAAAATCAACTCTGTACCACAACGCCAACAATTGGGATAGCGGTGAGTTATCTGCGAGTCGCGAACCATAAGACCGCGCTGTTTTAGATCACTTATGACGATCTTGGCGGCGTCGAAAGTGGTCACTCCCGTCAGGTCACCAAACCCCTCGACAAATATGCCACCTTCATCGACTGGGGCAATTGCTGGTAGGCCTTCGGCCCGGCCGAGCTCGAAGTCCTCCGCGCCACATCCTGGCGCAATATGCACGATTCCAGTGCCATCTTCCATCGAGACTTCGTCCCATGCCACAACGCGCCATGGTGTGCCCTCCGTAGCATCCAGGTGGGAGAAAACTCCCCGGTAACGGCGCCCAACAAGGTCGCTACCACGGCATGATGCCACGGTTGCGACCTCTTCACCAAACAGATGCTCCAACCTCTCTGCGGCAACCCAGATATTGCCTTCGTCGCCACGATCAACAAGAACGTATTCCGAATCGGCCTTTACTGCTGCTGCAACGTTTGCAGGTAACGTCCATGGAGTAGTTGTCCAGATCGCAACCGACTCATCAAGATCGTTTCCTTCATCGTCTATCAAAGGGAATCTAACGATTAGAGATGGATGTGTTACGTCACTGTAATTATCAATCAACTCATGCTGGCTGAGCGATGTTCCACACCGAGAACACCACACCATTGGCCGGTGCCCAACATAGAGCCATCCGTTTGAATGACACTTGTCCAGGAAAGTCCAGATATAGCTGATGTTTGTATCTGACAACGTGTAGTAGTCGTTGTCCCAGTCCATCCATTGGCCAAGCCTTATTGACTGGCGTGTCTGAACCTCACCAAACTCCGCAACTCGGTCTCGACAGGCTTTCGAAAATTTGTCGAGCCCGTACTCCTCAATTTCTTTCTTGGAATTCAGGTTTAGCAATTGCTCTACGCCAACTTCAACCCACAATCCCTGACAGTCGAATCCGTTTTGATAGCGCTGGTCGTACCCCTTCAGGCCATACAGTCGCTGATAGATGTCTTTTAGAGTTCTTCCCCAAGCATGGTGAACACCCATCGGATTGTTGGCGGTGATTGGCCCGTCGATGAAACTAAACTTCTCGCCACCACGGTTTCTGGCTCGGAGCCTGTCAAAAACTCCCTGTTTTTCCCAAAGATCGAGAATCGAGTGCTCGATTGCGGAGTGATCAGGTTTTGCCGTTGGTGTCGGGAATGCGGTAGCTGTATCTGCCATGCGTGCATGGTACATGCATATCGAACAATCTGCTACATTCGACCGTCTGGTGGGATAGCCATATATTGAAGCGCGAACCTGTTGATCTCTTCAAATGCAGGGGCCGCCACCACGCCACCCCATGCAACTGATGGCTCGTCTACAACTACGAGTGTCACTAATTGAGGGTTCTGAGCGGGTACAAAACCAACGAAGCTACTAATGTACTTACCCCGCACATAAACACCGCCTTCAGCTTTGTTGGCGGTACCTGTTTTACCTGCAACTGCATATCCTTCGATTGCAGCTTCCTTACCGGTTCCCCTCTCACTCTTCACCACGTCGCCAAACATCTGGCGCATTGTTTTTGCAGTGCGATAGGAGATTACCCTTCGACGCTTTGCCTTGATGGGGGGTTCCCCCTCAACTCGCTTCAAAAGGTGTGGCTGAACCGCAATTCCGTCATTTGCAATCGCACCATAGGCCGAAACAAGTTGAATACCGGTGACACCAATACCCTGACCGATCGGCACATTTCCGATTGTAGACCCTGACCATTGGTCAGTTGGCAACATCAAGCCCTGCACCTCGCCGGGAAAGTCAATGCCCGTCAAATGCCCAAATCCGTACCGGCGATTCCAATAATCGATCTTTTCCTTGCCAAGCTGAAGCCCCAATGTAACTGTGCCGACGTTCGAACTTTCAACCAGAATGTCTTTCACTGTCATTCGCAGGGTCGGTCGATCATGAGACTCATGAATCTTGCGGTCAGCGACTTGTATGTAAGGCTTGAGCAAAAAGCTTGTCGTAGGCGTAACCAGGCCCTCCTCCAGCACTGCGCTGATCGTTACAACCTTAAAAGTTGAACCTGGCTCATAAGTATCAGTGATCACACGGTTTCTCAGCCAATCTGACGGAACCTTGTCAACATTGTTGGCATCAAAGGTAGGGACATTTGCCATTGCAAGAATTTCGCCATTGCGTGGATTGACGACAACGGCCGATGCTCCCTTGGCGTTGAACTTCTTTTTCGTTTGCAGCAGCACGCGTTCCACTTCGGTCTGAAGTATTGCGTCAATTGTCAACTGGACATCGCGACCATCGCGCTCTCGCTGCAGCGACAAGACGTCAATTGGGGTTCCAGTTGGATCCCTTACAACAACTTGCTTTCCGGCTGTGCCCTTTAGAGATCGGTCGTAAAGCATTTCCATGCCAGCGATGCCGTCGCCGTCAATATTTACTTTTCCAAGCAATTGCGCTGCGACCTTGTTGAGAGGGTAGATGCGCCTTTGCTCGTCAATCCAACTTATCCCTTCCAGATTCAGCTTCATTATTTCGCGTGCCTTCGCTCTTGGAACCTGGCGCCTGACGTATTGAAAACCTGTGTCATCCTGAGAGATTCGCGCAAGCAACTGATCATGTTCTGCCTGCTTCATATCGAGGATCTCAGCTATTTTCTGGGCAACGACAAATGGATCTTTTATCTGCATAGGATTTGCAATAAACGTGACCGCGTCGTCACCAACGGCCAACTCTTGACCGTTGCGGTCGACGATGTTGCCCCTCACAGCAGGTAGCTCCTGAGTGTTCTGCTGCTGCGCATCTGCCCACTTGCTGAGCGTCAAAGTCTTCACAGACTGAAGGTAAACCGTTCGGGCAAAAACGGCGATAAGGCCTACAATCATGAGAAGAAGCAGGGCTGAAACACGCTTGCGGGCCAGACCAATGGTTGCACCACCATCAGTGCCTCTGGAAACCTGCGCTGGTTTGCCGCTGCGTAGAAACCGTTTCACTGCGCTACTCCGCCCTGAGGTGCCCGAGGTTCAGATCCCTGTTGAAGCTTTTTCCACTTCCGCAGGCGCTTTCTTTTCTTTGGTGAATTAGCCTCGTCAAGGTAGATGAAACGAGCCATTACCGGGGATGGCTGCATTCCCAATTTTTTTCGCGCTTCCTTGGCAACACGCGGAGGAGCCGACAGCCGAGCTATCTCCGCTGAAAGCAACGCGTTGTCCGTTCTGAGTTCGCGGCGTTCGGAGTCGAGCTCTCCAAGTTCAACGCTGCGAGAAATTACCAGGTTGTTCAACATGATTACGCTTACGCATCCTGAAACAAACGTGGCCAGCATCAAAGCAATCATGGTTCGCTTGCGAATCTGTCTGAACTTTTTGCTACGAAAAATTCTTACCTTCAGAGAAGCTTCCCGACGCCGACGCCGGGCATTTCTCCGCGATTCGAAATTGGGCATCACCGCTTGGCTGACGTTCAGATCACGGTCAGGTCTGATTGCAGCTGCACTCTCAGACATCGCAGACCACCACGGATCAGCGTCCGACATTCTGCGCCGCCGATCATCGGTCATGACTACCACCCTGTGGTTCGACAACTCTTTGCACTGCGCGCAATCGTGCAGATGACGCCCTTGGATTCTTCTGCAGCTCACTATCTGCGGCTGTCACGCCACCAGACCTCGTGACACTCTTGACCTGAACTTTTCTTTCGCAACCGCACACGGGCATACCCGGTGGGCATACACACTGTCCCAACCACTTCCGAAACCGTTGCTTCACCATTCTGTCCTCATGGGAATGAAATGTAATGGCTGCGATTCTTCCGCCTGGCGACGTCAACGACAATGCTGCATCGAGGCCACGATCAAGTGAGCCCAACTCGTCGTTCACATACATTCTCAACGCCTGAAACGTTCTTTTTGCGGGATGCCCCCGACGCCCCCTGCCACGAGGCAATACATCAGTTATCAACCGTGCCAAGTCTGAAGTGGTTTGTACTCCTGACCCTTCACGGCGCTTGACAATTTCGGAGGCAATCCTGCGCGAAGACTTTTCATCGCCAAATCTCCAGATGATGTTTGCAAGTTCACTCTCGTCCATTGTTGCGCATACTTCTGCAGCCGTTACACCGGACGACTGATCCATGCGCATATCTAGTGGACCATCGCGCATATATGCAAAACCACGTTCACCATCATCAATCTGCATTGAACTGACCCCAAGATCAAGTATGACAGCGTCAGCAGACACTCCCTCATCGCACAGCAGCAAGAATGCCTGGTCAAACGTGTCACCAATAAGCCTCGCATCTACCTGCGGAAATTCATCTGCGAATCTCCTGAACCTTGGCTCAGCAGTAGGGTCTCTGTCCACCCCGATATAGGTCGATCCGTGCGGTAGCATGGCCGATATCAATCGGGCGTGCCCACCAGCACCAAAGGTTCCGTCAACCACCGTCACGGCGTGCTTGACCCCGTCATCAAACAGTGCCGTAAGCACCTCTTGAGGCAGAACCGGCAAATGTTCTTCGCTATTACCCACCAGGTGCACAATACTGCACGGCTTGCCGGATTCACAGAATTGCCCGAAAGTGAAAACATTAAGCAGGATCTATCTCGAATGCGTCGAAGCATTTAATTATGACGCACGAAACAGCTCTTGATCAGCTAGCCAAAGAAATCGCCTCGAAGCACAACGAGGCTGCATCCTTACGGTCAAGGCCTGATAGAAAACCTGACGCTACTGACACTGATTTTGGCGGTGAATACAGATCGTTGGCACGGCAAAGGCGATTCGCGATCGAAGACGCACGAGAACTGGTCCGCAACTCTGGAAACAGGAGTTTGTCAGCGACACCTGCCAGCGCGTCACTATCCCAGAATACTTTGAACCTGCTTTCGCAGATGTCAACACTTGCAGATCGCGTAGTCACTGCAAAGGAAGAGGCGGCTCGTGAAAAACAGCGGGCAGATCTAGCTGAGCAGAAGCTCGAATTTTTGAATGATCGCGTCAGCGAGGCAATTGCCTTGGTCAAAGATGCGCAGGCGGCCGCTTTGACCGCTGCAGAAAGAGCATCGGTTATTGAAGGACGCTGCGAAGCCTTACAGGACGCGCTCGATATGGCACTAAACTCTTCGGTATTGCAGCGCTGGAGATGGAGACGCCAGGCGCGCAGAGGTTTTTCGAAGAAGCTCAAACATTGAAGCGAAAATCAACTACGTCACCATCCTGCATTACGTAGTCCCTGCCTTCCAGACGAGCCTTACCTGCAGATCGGGCACCAGCCCGTGAGCCACACTCAAGCAGGTCGTCAAAGTCAACGATTTCAGCACAAATAAAACCGCGCTCGAAGTCTGTGTGAATTACGCCTGCCGCCTGCGGCGCCGTGGCACCCACGGGGATAGTCCATGCACGAACCTCTTTCTCACCAGCTGTAATGTAGGTCTGCAATCCAAGTGTGCGCTGGGCGGCCTGCACGAGCTGCTCCAATCCGGATGAAGCCATACCTAATCCTTACAGCATTTCGTGCGCGCTTTCATCGTCAATTTCAGAGATCAGCGCCTCAATATCGGCACATACAAAGATTGCTTCTGCTGGCGCTACCATCTTTGCGAGTGGTGTTTGAACCTCGACATCGCCGATTGAAGATTCGTCGATGTTAAATACGTAGATGAATTTCTTGGCGGTAAGAAGATGAAGATCATGGAGCCTCTCGTGGTCAATGCCGGTCATGGCAGCAACCATCACGCCTTCTTCCAATTGGCCATGTACTTTCTCAAGCAACTGAAAGTAATCGCGCTGGGCTTGATCCTTCTTGACCTTTGTCATTCGCTTCTCAACTGATTCGATGTCAGCGATGATCAATTCTGTGTTGATGGTCT